>CAZOEM010000475.1:0-2796 GCA_964578735.1 uncultured Halobacteria archaeon
AAGACGTCTGCTCTATTCTTGCTCGTTTCGCTAATTCACGATCTTTAGCATTCACGAACGATAAGAAATCGTCCTTTATGAAGCCCGGACCCGCAATGATTATTGCTTCCGCATTTAATGACAGAAACGAGTACTTCAAGTGCTTCAACACGTCCTCGAAGAAAACTGTCTTGTTACTGCCACCATCGCCTTTACCCGAACCATATCGAACGGAAAAGAGCTCATCCACTCCATATTGCCGCACTATACCGGCAACTGCTTCCCCGTCCTCTATCGTAGCTATTATTACGTCTGGTGAGTCAACGGCTTTCTCCGCCTCTCGCAACCGCTTCAACTGATGCTCTTTCCAGTCCTTCATAATGGAAAGCTGTACACCCGGCTCGATGTTAAAGGTATGATAAGAGCCCAACTCGGTATCCAGCCCTTCCTCAATTACGCCTTTTATACGCAACCTGCGAGAGAATTTATGAAATTCTACACTTTCTACCCTCATGCCCAACCTAATCGGTTTCTTTTCTATTTTGTCTGGTCTGACCTTATCAGTCGCAGCTTCTATCCGCCTATACGTAAGAGAATAGACAAGGTCACCGCCTTCTATCACATGCTTGAGATGCCATAAGTCATCTAACGACTCAGGAGCCAGCGATATTTCACCGCTAGGCTTCCGGCCCCCCTTTATCTTCCGCTTTACGATTTTCATCAAAAACCATTTCTTAGAAAGAAAAGCTTTTTAAAAAACCACGAGATTTCACAAGATTAACACAAGAAAGAATAATTTTTGATAATCGGACGCAGCTGAACGCAGATAATTAGGATTTTAAATATTTTGAGGGTTTAGTTGACGGAGGAGATTATTAGAATCTTCTATAGAGTTTATAATAAACTGAGTTACAAATGGTTTTCTGGAAAAGGTTTGTTTATGAGAATGCAATGATGATAGAACTTAAAAAGGCTGGTTTTCCTGCGGTTTCTTAAAACGTAAGGCATTTGATACTTTGAGGAAATAGTTTTCTGCGTAAATCTGTGTCCTAAATAGGCAGAAGTTATACTTTATATACAATAAAAATTTAAATAGTTTCAATTTTAATAGTGCTATTATGAAACTTTATGAAAGAGAACTGCTGCCGGAATTGATTAAATGGCTAGATAGAAGAGAGATTCTTGCGATAAAAGGGCCTCGCCAGTCAGGCAAGACAACTCTGCTCGAAATGCTGAGTATCGTATTAGAGCTGAGAGTTAGAGCAGAGAATATAATCTTCTTAACATTTGAAGACCTGGAGGTGCGGGAAAAATTTGTGACTGCACCTAAGGCATTTATAACAAGTTTTATTACAGAGGGAAGATATTACTTCCTCCTGGATGAATTCCATTACGTAAGAGATGGTGGCCAGAAATTAAAGCTGCTTTACGACACGTTAAAAAACGTGAAATTCGTGATCACCGGTTCATCATCGCTTGAATTACGTGCCGAGACCGCAGCATATTTAACAGGCAGGATGTTCTCCTTTGATTTGCTCCCTTTCAATTTCTACGAATTTCTAAATGCTCGTGATAAGAGATTCGCGAGGATATATAAAGAGCGAAATACAATGGTGCAAAATTTTCTCCATGGACATGATTTCGTGATGAACGGGGACATCTTTGTTGATGATCTATTAAAATTCCTGGACGAATTCATAAACTATGGCGGTTATCCGGAAGTTATCAAATCAGAAGGCGAAGAGGAAAGGCGGATAGTGCTCAAAAATATCGTGAATACTTATATAGATAAGGATATTGTAAATCTCATGAAGATTCCCGATGCATTAAAATTCAAAAGAGTTCTTACCTTACTCGCTTCTATTTGCGGTAATATCTTGAGTTACCAGGAGATTTGTTTGAACTCCAGTACATATTATAAAGAGGTTGTTCACATCCTGGATATTCTTCAGCAGACGTACGTGATAGATTTAATTAGACCATATCACAGGAATCAGGTTACAGAGTTAAGAAAGAACCCAAAGGTTTATTTCGTCGACTTGGGGCTCCGGAATTATCTGATAAATAACTTCTCCGCGCTCGATATTAGGGTGGATAAGGGAGCATTAGCGGAGAATTTCGTGCTTGATCGTTTGAAGTACATTGTTGGCGATAAAGGCATTATACACTTCTGGCGGACAACGGCTAAGGCCGAGGTGGACTTTGTCATTGAGATGCCCGATACTTTAATCCCGATAGAGGTAAAATTTAAGCCTTTTGTTAAGGCGAAAATACCAAAAGGGCTCATTTCGTTCATCCGAACTTATTCACCGGCTATCGCGGTCGTAGTGACAAGGAATTTCGTAGGCGAAAAAGAAGTAGATGAAACGATGGTTAAGTTTATACCTATTGTATACTTTTAATATTATTCTAATTTTCAGCACTTCCTTTACCCTTGTCGGACGGTCGGATAGCACAATTATCCTTTTATGTTCCTATCTACTGATAGAAGAAACATATCATGAAAATGGCAGGATCTGAATACACGGATGCTATTCTCGAATTCCTTATCAAGAAGGGACCAGTCAGCAAGTATGCTATAGCGAAAGGTACTGGCATTCCTTATCCAACAGTTCTGAGGAATCTCCCGAAAATGGCGAATGCACATGTCGTACACAAGATTGGCGAAGGTAAGAGAGGCTCGGAAATCTACGCCGCAACTCCGAAAGGGACTATCATCGCATATTTCCATGGACGTGTGCGCACATCAGAACTATTTATGGCTCTGCCCGCGATTATGAAACATGTCCCTCTATCGTTGGAAGATTTACCTGCCGT
>CAZOEM010000476.1:0-2791 GCA_964578735.1 uncultured Halobacteria archaeon
CCATGCACATCGCGGGATGCCGTCAGGTCGCATATCGCTCTTTTGTTCATACAATTCTTGGTTTTGAACCTTTTCAAGCAGTATGTGCTGGAGAAGAAGTATCACAAAGCGCAACTGAAGACGCTTCGAACACAGGTGTTCGACGTATTTGAGGACGAGGACAATGACGTGATTACAGAAGTGCAGTATATGGAGATAGTTGAGTTTAGAAATGAGTTAGGCATGTATATGGAAACAGTGAAGTGCTTATTCTCAACTAGAACAATTGGGGTACCCTCTATCTTTCCTCTAACTGTACCTATTTAAGGTAAGCTCGCCCCCTTATCCCAAAACTCTCAAAAATATTACTACATTTCGTTTTCTATTTGCGAATGCCCATCTCCACTGGAAGTTGATTTTGTACCTTATCTACCCTCTAAAAAATTAAATTCTAATTGCCTGATATAAAACATACAATAGAAAGAGAACATCTAACGAGAAACCTTTTGATATGCCTGTAACGCCTACAAACGTCAAATTAAAGCGTAACACATGCCTTTGAGCGTTCTAAACTGAGCCACATAAGTAACTTCTCCCTGAACTCATTTGCTTCTGCACTTGTTCGCTTCCTCGGTCTCTGTATATCAACAACAAGGCACTTAGCAACGCATGCCGGCCTTGCAGACATCACCACAACTCTATCTGCGAGATATACCGCTTCATCAACGCTATGAGTCACGAACAAGATGGTTTTCTTTGTCCTCTTCCAAATCTCCAGCAGCTCTTCCTGAAGCAGGTTTCTCGTCTGCGCATCTACCGAGCCAAAAGGCTCATCCATCAGTAATATAGACGGTTCAGTAGCAAGAGCTCTTGCAATCGCTACCCGCTGCTTCATGCCGCCTGAAAGTTCGTAAGGGTAATGATTCTCAAAACTTTTCAGACCTACGAGCGCGATATATTTTTCTGCTATCGCTTGCCGTTCCTTATCCGCCATGCCGCCTATTTCCAGACCGAATTCCACATTCTTCAAAACCGTTCGCCAGGGGAATAACGAGAATTCCTGGAACACCATTCCCCTATCAGAGGATGCACATCTCACTTCTTTGCCATCTAAGATGATCTTACCACTGGTTGGGAGGTCTAAACCAGCTACCATGCGTAGCAATGTCGTTTTGCCACAGCCCGAAGGACCGATAATACACAAAAACTCGGCTGGCTTTACTTCTAAGTTTATTCCGTCCAGAGCCGTCATTTCGCCTTCTTCTGTGATATACGTCTTAGTTATGTGCTGAAGTTCGAGTTTGTGGTTCATATCTTTTCATTTCACTATCCCTCTTTTCCACTTAAATAGTTTATCCTCTACGAAATGTCTGAATAAGCGGTCTATGCAGAGTGCTAACAGCCCTAAAATAAGCATGTACGCGACCACATAGTCCATCTGATTCAAATTGTTAAAATCCACTAATAGTCGGTAGCCAAGACCATACTTGCTAACTGAGAACATCTCAGCCGCTACAACGCACATCCAAGCAACGCCCATGCCCACTCGAGTGCCAGTAGCAATAGAAGGGAGTGCATAAGGTATTGCGACATATCTTATCAACTTCCTATTCCCTATGCACCCTAACACTTTGCCCGTCTCCACCAATACCTTTGGCACATCTCTAAATCCCATATAACTGGCAATTAAGATCGGAAAAAAAGCACCTATAAATATGATAAAGCCCGCTGCAAAGTGCGTTAGAGAGAACCATGCAATTGCAAGTGGTACCCATGCGAGCGGGGGAATGGGTCTCAATATCTCTATGAGCGGGTCTACTGCTTTGAATACTGTATCAAACCAGCCCATAACAATAGCCAGAGGCAGTGCCACGGCAAACGCTAATGTCATACCAATAGCAAAATGAAAGAGGCTGACCAGTATATCCAGCGGTATATCTTCCCGGAGCTCAAAAAAGGAAAAAATAACGGCTGTGAAACTAGGCAAGATTGAGGAGTTTTTTACCACGTACTCTGCTATAAACTGCCATGATAGGATGACTATGATTAGAGGAACTAGCCATAGCCATTTCTCTTTTGTCTGTAGTCTCATATTTTCCCTGTTACTGCCTCATAAAAGGAGGTATCAAAGATGTCGTCTTTTTCAAACATCTCAACTCCCCGCCCTGCATATCTCACCCTGTTCAGGTCGTAGATCACAGCCGCATATTCGATTCCGGATTCCACCTCTAAATTAGGGTCGGTAATCCAGTGCATATCTGATACGTTTATAGATTGTTTTATCGTTGATACCTCTGCTCCCTGCCACTGTGCAAATATCTCTGCCGCTTCGTCCTGATGCGCGATTTCGTATTCTGTGGCTCGTATATGCGTCTTTATTATCTGCTTAAGCATCTCAGAGTGTTCTCTTATCATCTCGCCACTTGCAACCACGCAACAGCATGCATGATCTGGCCATATTGAACCGGACCATTCAACAATTACGCCGTTTCCTGCCACCTCGATTATCGTTGGTGCCGGACTGGGGAGGAAGACAGCGTCTATTGCTTTAGCACTGATAGCGGTAGTAGCTTCACTGGGTCCCATTGCTTTTATATCCACATCCCCTTCAGGGTCTATTTTGTTATCTAAAAGCCACTTTGAAAGGATAGTATGCTGAATTGAGCCCGGAGGGAACGTTGCAATCGTCTTGCTCTTTAAAGAGCTGGGTCCTTCGTATTCTGCGGCTAGGTCCGGACGTATAACCAGTGCAGAACCCTGCGTCTGGACGGCAGCAACTATCTTTGCATCTAAACCTTCGTACAGATAGGCA
>CAZOEM010000477.1:0-2791 GCA_964578735.1 uncultured Halobacteria archaeon
TGGTGCAAGGATCGGGGGTGGGACTAAGGTGTTTGATGCGATAAAAAATGCAGGTATACCCACGATAATGATACCGGGCATACATGCAGGTAGCGAAAAAATAGACCCGCGTATGAAGTTCTTTTCTCATTGCGCGAGCCCGGAAAAGGTGGGTGTCGCATATAACATATATAAAAAGGGAAATGGGAACTTCATTTTCTCCGACATCAGCTCCAATACCGTTACGATGGCTGTTGCAAAAGGGACAATAATTGGGGCGATAGATGCATGTATCTTCGCACCTGGCTTGTATCAAGGTCCAATTGACCTTCAGCTTTTGAGATTGATTGATGAGGGTGAGCTAAGTGCAAATGAAGCTTTCTCGAATGCCGGTCTCTTGCGTAAGAACTGGCAGAGAGAAAAGGACGAGGCGTTGTTTTCCGATGCGCTGTCTTTGTTTGTTGCAATGGAGATTTCTGCGATGCACGTTCTCATGCGTGATTACGATGCATCCAACTGTGACGTTTTCTTGACCGGCTCAGAGGGCGAAAAAGAAGGTATAAAGAAGAGAATCAATCGACTTTTGGATGTTAAAAGCAAGACATTGACAAGGTACAGTGCTGCAATAGGCTGTGCGGAAATAGCTAAGGACGTTTTCTACGGCAAGAGGGACATATTGGGCATAGAAGTAGAAAGGTAGATTATTTGACCTTCATGCCTTTTCTTTTTATAATAGGACGAATAGCGCCGCATGCATCACATTTCAGCACCCACACACGATCCATCTTCGTAAAGTGCGTATCTGGCTTCTTACACTCCCAGCACAGCACATACTCATCCAAATAGCGCTGAATTTGATGCTCTACTTCTCTTGTGTTGAATCGACCCTGGAAAATTACCCTATCGCCTGTTATCTTACCCGCTGTCCCCAGTTCATTCAGCAAAAATTTCATTACATGCTCCTGCTCTCGATTTATGTAATTGCAGATAGCATCAAAATTGTCGAATATCGTGGTCTTTCCCTCTACAAACACCTTTAGTTCTGGTATAGAGAAACGAGAATCAGTAGTTTTTGTACTCGGTAATTGCTTCAAAGCCCTATCTAAGAATTTTATATATTCTTCCATTTTTACTTTTACACACACCCACGCGATAGTAGTGATATACCCTGAGCGAACGCCGAGGAAGGGATTCGAACCCCTGTGTCCCTTGTGGGACACCGGCTCTCAAGGCCGGCGCTTTAGTCCGCTAAGCTACCTCGGCCGCTTATTTGCTTCACGGCTTTTTCTCCTCCCAATTATACGACCTCATCCGCCTAGACCTCCCAAACCCGCATGCCACACAGTATTTTGCATGTATGCCATAAGAGACACGACCACATCTTCTGCACATGATGTGCGACCTCTTTTGCCTTTTACCCTGTGACGGTGTTCCTTTCACCATGTCCCCTTCTCTCCTGCTTCTTCACTTTTACTTTTACCCACCTCTTTTTCCGCATCTTTTTTCACTGTCGGCGAGATATAGACCACGTTGTCGCCCCTTACCAGGATTTCGCCCATAAGGTCCTTAACAGTTGCGTCTCCAACCAATTCTTCCGCATCACTTAACACCAAGTTCATATGCAGGTCATATCCCTCCAGCGTCCCTCTAAACTCTCTGGCCCCTCTAATTCGCACTATAACGGGAGACCTCAGCGATTTGTTTAATACGTCTAACGGCTTAGGCTTAGTCACCATGTTCATCATCTGCTCCTTTTTCTTTACTTTTTACTGCGCTAGCTACTTGCTACCCGTATCGAGTATTTTATAGTAGTATAGAATAATATGATAGCATATATCTTTATTTCCCTTTCTTATATTATTAAAGTTCAGGGAGAACAGAAAAAATGGCAAAGTCATTTTATGGATATATAAGCGATACGTGGAAGAGGCCAGCCGCAGCACATATGCGAGAACTCCGGCTGAAAAGATTAGTAGTATGGAGAAGAGAGCCAGCAGTTATAAGATTAGAACGGCCAACGAGACTTGATAGGGCACGTTCTTTAGGCTATAAAGCGAAACAGGGCATCATCATAGTTAGAGCAAAGGTAAGAAGAGGTGGGCGGAGGAAATCACGACCAAAACACGGTAGGACAACTAAAGGTATGGGCGTACATAAATTGACGCCCGGGAAGAGCTTGCAGCGGATTGCAGAAGAGCGAACTTCAAAAAAATATCCAAACATGGAGGTCCTTAATTCTTACTGGGTGGCGGAGGATGGAAAGAGGAAATGGTATGAAATAATCCTAGTCGAGCCCACTAATCCCGTGATAAAATCGGATAAGAATCTGAATTGGGTTGCGAATCCCGCGAATACACGACGGGTTTTTAGAGGGCTGACCTCAGCGGGGAAAAAAGGGAGGGGTTTAGTTCGCTGAACTGAATAAAATAGGCGCGGTCGATTTACCGCTTCACGGAGGGAAAGCACCTTACTGGTTAGTGAAGCGGATGAAGAACTTAGCTCATGCTATCTTCGAGACAATAGTAGACGAATATGGTGTTAATGGCGCGATAGAGAAATTATCGAATCCACTCTGGTTTCAATCGCTATCCTGTGCATTGGCTTACGACTGGCATAGCAGCGGAACCACAACAGTGGTCTGCGGCGTTTTGAAGTCGGTTATTAACCCGGAAGAATTTGGTATTGGCGTAGCGGGAGGAAAAGGAAAAGCATCGCGGAATACCTTATCGGACATAGATGCAATGGGCGAGAAGCTAAAGCTCAGTGATTGTAAGATAGAAGAGTTGAAATACGCAAGTCGAATATCCGCAAA
>CAZOEM010000478.1:0-2783 GCA_964578735.1 uncultured Halobacteria archaeon
TGCTTTATAAATTTAATTTTTATTCTATGAACCCGTAAAAACTTAATAATCAAGATTTAGCAGTAGCATCTGTGTAAATCTGTGAAATCTGTGTCTATGACAATTATCAAAATTGGTAAATTATTTACTGGGAGTTCCCTAAGGTCGCAATTCTAATATGTAACAAAGTCAAGGTAATTTCTGATTCTATTATAGTTTCCATTGAATTCAATGATAATAATACACCTTCCATTGCTTTCTACCCATTTAGATATTTGTTTAACTTCTTTATGGCTATGTCATCTTCGTTGACAATATCATGTCGCTTCCCCAGTTCGTCGATTTTCAGAAAAGCCATTCGAAATAGACTCATAAATTTACCTTTATCTATTTTGATTGCTTCTTCTACTGTTTTTTTGAATCTTTCTTCAAACAATTTTCCGGAAAAATCATTGTTAAACCAAACAACCATGTCCTTTCTATTATCTATTCCTGAATGATATAAAGTATCGTATTTTTCATTTATTCTAAAATGATGTGTCTCTTCCCTACTTTTAAGCTTAAAAAGGATATCTTTCCTTCATTTGCCATTTTTGCTATTTCAAAATTAGCTACATCAAATCGAGGCCCGCAAGCAATTTTTATTTCAACCCCTCGTTCCACGGCTTTTTTAATTTCTTCAACAACTTTTTTGTCGAACCATATATCATGAGCTAACTCTCCACCAATTGCATGTACATATTTATTTGCTCTTTTAAAAATTTGCGCAAGTTCATCAGTATCCTTCCCAGATGGAATGCAATATCGCTGACCCTTTTTTAGTGGTTTGGGTATTTTAAAGTTTAAGAAATAGCGGATATATATACCTTCCGATTTGTATTCATTTTGGGTTATATTCATTATCCAAATTGAATGATGTCCGCTTTTATCTAAAAATCCTTATCACCTTTCGGAACTATTGGTGATTCACGAGATGCGTGAGTTGGGAATTAACACCCAACTTTTTTCATCTTGCTCCTAAACGATTCCACCTGCCCCTAAAGTCATCTCTTTTTTTCGACTTTAGGAGCAAAGCTAGAAGCGCCGAAAGTTTTAAATATTTAAAAATTGCAACCTTATTTCTGTTGTCAGTTCAAGCCTGGATGAAATCACGGCGGGGAAGGGGGTAAAAAAGTGGAAATGCGTATAAGGGTAGTACTTGTTGCGTTGGGGATTCTGCTGGTAGTAGTAGGGCTGGCATCGGGTGAGTTTGCAATGGTGCCGGCGGCGAGGGACCCGGCAGTTGAACCAGCATACGGGAATTGGGACGACACATACGATTATAGCGTGGAGCTACGGTTTGACGATACTGTTAGCATTGAGCTCTGGGTCTGGGACCCGTTGATCGGTGATTATAATTTTCAGGATACGGCAGAGTACAAGGATATTGGCAATTGGACACGGATTTACTGGCTTGTTGCGCCGTTCTCTGCCTCTGCGGACTATGCAGGACGCAACTCGAGGTTCAAGTTCCGGTGTAATGGAACGGACATAAAAGAGGGCGAAGATGGTGCTCTGAGACCGCTTATAGGTAAGGGACCGAGTATTAAATCGATTACTATTCCTTCTCTGCCGCCAACCGTAGAGATATTCAAAAATGCAATGGTGAAGCCCGCTTACGGGCATTATAATGATTCGTTTACATATAGCGTTTTCGCGCAGTTGAATCAGACGCGGAACATAACGATGGAGGTTTTTGATATTTCGAGCTATGAGTGGAAAACGGTAGGGGAGGCATATTATAGTGATATGGGCAATTGGCAATTGCTTTCCTGGGCGGACGTAACAGACGTTCCTGCTGTCGACAGTGCGGGAGTGTCAAGTTATCGGTTCTTCTTCTTTGATGCTGGTGCGAGGCGTGAATCTGTAGTCTTCTACGGTCCGGAATTGGGGTTGTATCCAACACCAGCACCGGCTCCCGTGGTAATTCGTAGTGGTGGCGGCGGCGGAATATCTCGAGGCGGTCTTCTTGAAGATGAAGTGCTGCAGGAAGAGCTTGCGGATAAATTAAGGCCGCTTTTTTTCCCAGGTGGTGGAGGCGTTGAAATCGAACCTCCAAAGCTAATTAATGCTACGGTAACGCCCGATAGAGGTTCATGGCATCAAAGTTACAATTATAGTGTGGTGGTTGAGCATCCAAACAGGGCTGATATGTGGCTAACTCTGGTCGTCTATTGTCCGGGCAAAGGGGAAAACTATACAGTCTCTAGTAAGGCAATCTGGGATTATAATGAAACAACGGATAGAGCAACGGTAGAATGGCGAGGTGTAAATGTTTTCAATGAAACAGATGTAATGGCTAATGAATCGCCAAGGTATTATATCCACTATAATGACGGCTGTAATAAGGGTTCCTGGTGGCGTTTCGGTCCGGAGCTATATTTCACGTCTGTATTGACTGAGCCTTCGGTTAGTCCGGAAGAGGGGACGTATAAAGAGCACGTTGAAATCAAACCTCCAAAGCTAATTAATGCTACGGTAACGCCCGCGAGAGATTCATGGGATGAAAGTTACAATTATAGTGTGGTGGTTGAGCATCCAAACAGGGCTGATATGTAGCTAAGTCTTGTGGTCTATTGTCCGGGCCAAAGGGAAAACTATACCATCCCAAGTCAGGCAATCTGGGATTATAATGAAATGGATAGAGCAACGGTGAAATGGCGAGGTGTAAAGGTTTTTAGTGAAGAGGATGTAAGAGCTAATGAATCACCAAGGGATTATATCCGCTATAATGACGGCTGTAATAAGGATTCCTGGGGGTTTTC
>CAZOEM010000479.1:0-2782 GCA_964578735.1 uncultured Halobacteria archaeon
CTCCATTTATTCCTTCAGTTGGTTCTATGGGATTGATGCAGGGGTGAGTAGTTACAAAAGGGGTATTGTAAATAGATAATTAAAGGGCACAATGAAAGAGTATATATTTCATGGGATTATTGAAAAAGAGGAGGACGTGTACTGTGCGCTCTGTCTCGAATTGGACCTTGCCACAGAGGCGGATACATTAGAAGGTGCGAAGAAGAACCTGAGGGAGGCGGTTGAAGGTTATGTCGAATCTGTTGTGAGAGATGGTGAAGAAGATGAATTTATTCCACGACCAGTTCCAGAAGAGGTGATAAAAGAGTATGAACTCAGGTTTAAAAAATATTTGAGTTCTTTTAGACCACCAGAACTTTACGGATACAGTGAGATGATACATGCCAAAATACCGCAAGCTGTCGAGTAAGGATGTAGAGAAGATATTAATAAAACAGGGTTTTAAATTTGTTTCTCAGAAGGGAAGTCATAGACAATTTAAAGGTGTTGTTAAAGGGCGAAAAAGAAGGGTTACAGTCATTGCCGATAGAAAGAGTTTTCATCCAAAGACGCTTAAAAGCATGATCCGTCAATCAGGATTGAGAGAAGAGGAGTTTTTGGGGACTTGAAAGACTGAATACGCCTTTCTTTCAGAAAGTTTTAAAAGCATTACCAAAGAAACATGTTTTTTAGTAAAGGTTTTTGCGAAGCAAAAAAGTTCCTTTCTTAGCACAGGTTCTTTCTTTAGAAAGAAAGTGTCGTTACGTTTGTTATTGGTGTCTTCTTTGGGATATTACTGCTTCGGGTGTATAATCAGACCAGATACTTCTCGCTTGCATATGCGATGCGGGTATCGATTTTTATGATTCTGGGTGCGATTGGGCTTTTTATGGGCATGACGCTGAATGTGATTGCGCGGTTGAAGATGAAGGACGGTAAATGAATTATGAATATTGGGTTTTGAACGACAAGCGCAGGCTTTTGTTTTCTGTCGAGAAGGCAAAGAGGTTGATTAGTAGGAACGGAGAGAAATGAAGATTTGCATCATTTTAGGGACACGACCAGAAATTAGCGAGGATGGGGCATAGTTATATTTATTTTATTTTATAAGGTATAAAGTAGAACATATAAATTAAGATGTATTCAGCAGAGAGCTTCCAAAAGGTTTTGGTTCCGAAATACTATAAGAGTAGAAGTGCGTTAATTGAAGATGCTTTCAGAGCACTTTTGAATTTAAAGCCGGGATTAAAGGTGGAAATAGGGGTGGAACTTTATCAGAGAGGAGATGTATCTCTTTCAAAAGCGGCGGAAATTGCGGGCATGGACATAGAGAGTTTTAAGGATATGCTAAAAGCGAGGGGATTGAAAATAAGTAGTTATATCGGGACAAGGGAAGATATCGAGAGTGGTTTGAGGTTGATTTAATTATCTTTAAAGGGTTGATAGTAAAGGGTATCGCAACGAAGGAAGGGGTTCTAAAAATTGTCAGAGATATTGAAATTTCAGACAACAGGGTGTTGGAAGTGTGAAAGAAGAAAAAAGTTTTTTGATTATTTTGGATTAAACCTTTTTTAAAAGTTTGATGTGTAAAGGGGTGGTTATAAAAAGGAGGAATAGGATGGAGACACAAAGGATATTGGTAACGGGAGGCGCGGGATTTATTTTTTGGGGACAAACTTAGTGCACGAGTTGAGAAATAGGGGACATGAAGTAATCGCGCTGGACCTGGGTAATACCGAACGGGAAGAGTATGTAAGGGCAGATGTCCGGAACTACCGACAATTGGAAAAAGTAGTGGATAAGTGGGACTTTGATTTGGTGTACCATTTAGCCGCGGAATACGGACGCTGGAACGGCGAGGATTACTACGAGAATTTATTTTAGGGGCAACAAATGCTATCGGAACGAAGCACATGATTCGGTTACAGGAGAAATTGGGATTCCGAATGGTTTTCTTCAGCAGTGCGGAAGTTTATGGCGATTATGAAGGCGTAATGACCGAAGATGTTATGGAGAAGAATCGGATAAGATTTAGATACATATCAGATGAACGACTATGCGATCACTAAATGGGCAGGCGAGTTAATGTGCATGAATTCAGCTAAAATGTTCGGAACAGAGACTGTCAGGGTGAGACCGGTTAACTGTTACGGGCCGGGTGAACATTATACACCGTACAGAGGGTTCATCCCGAAATTCATCTATCATGCGCTTTTCAATAAGCCGTATGTTGTTTACAAAGGGCATAAGCGGATAATCGATTATGTCGAGGACACCTGCAGAACATTTGCGAACATTGTGGACAATTTTATTCCGGGCGAGGTTTACAACGTTGGTGGGAGACTGGAATGGGAGAGGGAAATCAAGGATTATTCAGATGCTGTTTTGAAAGCCGTTGGAAAGGATGATTCGATAGTTACATATAAGGCGGATGAACAGTTTACGACAAAAGTGAAGCACATGGACTTTTCAAAGGCGGTTAGAGATTTGAGACATGATCCGAAGGTCACGCCAGAAGAGGGAATTAGAAGGACCGTAGAATGGATGAAAAGTATTTATACAGAACAAATATAAACATTTAAATGATATAAGAAGGAGCTTGGATTTTTAAAAAATTAAATGCTTTTGGATGTGTGCAAAATGAGAATTTATCTTGATACTTGTGTCTATTGTAGACCTTTTGATGACCAATCACAAGATCGAATTGAAAAGGAAACGAAAGCATTCATTGAAATATTAGTATTTGTATAGCTGCATAACTTTCCCAGCGATATTAATATCCTAGATGGTAATGGAAATAGCC
>CAZOEM010000480.1:0-2782 GCA_964578735.1 uncultured Halobacteria archaeon
CGTTTAGCGATGGCTGGCGCCATTTACGGTTCATGATGCTCTATAAGCCCGTGCCTTTCCTCTTCGTGCCAGGTACGCTGGTATTTCTGCTTGGCTTGTTATTAAGTCTTACGATTCTGCTGAGGGGTGATTCGGGAACATCACGGATGCATTCTGTCATCTTTAGCAGTATACTCGTTATTATCGGGGTTCAGACTATTGCAACAGGCATATACGTAAAGGCATACGCTGCTGTTCAGGGCTTATGTGAAAAGGAAGGAGTTATCAAGAAGCTGCTGGACTACCATTCGCTGGAGAAGGAGCTTATCCTTGGTGCTATGCTGCTTTTCGTTGGATTGGTAATAGGTGTGAAAGTGGTGCTTACGTGGATGAGGGTGGGCTTTGGCTCGCTATCCGAAGTTAACAATGCAGTTATGGCAATGGTACTCGCAGCAATCGGCATACAACTGATATTCACGGCGATATTTTTAAGTGTGCTATTGCTGGAGACGGGAGAGCCAGAAAGCCAGGATGTCATCACGTAAATCCACACTTATAAATCAACGCCTGAACCCTTTGAAAAGCGTTTACAAAACGTTTAAGAAATGTTTCATTCCACTCGCTTCTTCAGCACATTCATCCTCTCCCGTAATTCAATAGCGCGTTCAAAATCGAGTTTATCAGCCGCAGCCCTCATCTCCGCCTCGAGCTCAACGATTAAATTCGGTATATCCGTTTTAGGTATATGCTTTGCGTCTTTTACTTCGATCTCCTTCTCTTTTATCGCCTTAATAATAGTTTTAGGAACGATTTCATGCTCTTTGTTATATGCTATTTGAATCCTTCTCCGCCTTTCCGTTTCTTTTACTGCCTGTTTTATCGATTTCGTATGCTTATCTGCATATAGCACTACGGTTGAATTGACATTCCGTGCTGCACGACCTATGGTCTGTATCAAGCTTTTGGCATCACGCAAGTAACTTTCCTTATCTGCATCAAGTATACCGATAAACCCCACCTCCGGTATATCAAGTCCTTCCCGCAAGAGATTTATACCAACAAGAACGTCAAACTTACCTAATCGCAATTCACGGATTATCTCTGTACGTTCAAGCGTCTCAATCTCAGAATGCAGATATCGCGTCTTTATCCCGCATTCCGCCAGATATTCCGTTAATTCCTCCGCAAGCTTCTTTGTAATCGTTGTTACAAGAACACGGTCACCGCGAGTTATAGTGGCTTTGATCTCAGCTTTCAAATCAGCTATTTGACCTGCTATTGGTCTTACGTCTACTACAGGATCAACCAATCCTGTCGGTCGGATTATCTGCTCAACGATCTGCGCAGACTCGCGTCTTTCATACGCACCTGGTGTGGCGGACAAAAAGATTACATTATTCCGCTTCATGTAGACTTCAAACTCATCAAATTTCAATGGTCGATTATCAAATGCCGTTTGCAGCCTAAACCCATATTCGATCAAATTCCTCTTCCTGGAGTGATCTCCTTCATACATAGCATGCAATTGCGGTAATGTCTGGTGGCTTTCATCTATGATAATCATGAACTCGTCACCGAAATAATCGAGCAGCGAATACGGTTTCTCGCCCCTCTTCCGACCATCGAAATGTGACGAATAGTTCTCTAGCCCTTTGCAATAGCCGGTTTCTTCTATCATCTCGATGTCATATAATGTTCTCTGCTTCAGCCTATGAGCTTCAATCATACCTAGTTCCGGTAGATTACGTTCAAGTTCCGCTTTTATCGTTGCTATTCCACTTATTGTCTGATGCTCGGGAATAACAAAATGTCGTGCGGGATATACGAAGAAATATCTCAACTTTTCTAGTATATTGCCCGTGATTTTATCTATCTCGCTAATTTTATCTATCTCGTCACCGAACAGCTCTACACGGATTATATTGTTGTAATATCCGGGAATAAAATCGATTGTATCGCCCTTTACCCAGAACCGCCCGGGCATAAGTTCCGTATCATTTCTATCGAATTGTATATCTATGAGTTTTCTTATGAGTTCAGTTCGCGCTATTTCTTGCCCCTCGGTTATCTCAAAGCCCATAGTCCGGAATGTTTCCGGCGCGCCGATGCTATAAATACAAGAGACAGAAGCAACAACGATTACGTCTCTTCTTGACGATAATGATGCCGTTGCCGCCAACCGCATCTGCTCTATCTTTGGGTTTACCTGGGCATCTTTCTCGATGTACTGATCTCTCTGTGGTATGTATGACTCTGGCTGATAATAGTCGTAATAAGATACGAAATACTCAACACGGTTTCCCGAAAAGAACGCCTTAAACTCGTTATACAACTGCGCTGCAAGTGTCTTGTTGTGCACGAGGACCAATGTCGGCTTCTGGACCCGATAGATGACATTAGCCATAGTGAATGTCTTCCCTGAGCCGGTAACACCTAACAGAGTCTGATAGTTAAATTCGTTCTTTATGCCTGCGACTAACTTTTCTATTGCTTCCGGTTGCGATCCTTTTGGCTTGTAATCCGAGACCAGTTTGAATTTCATTGTGATATTTGTTTAGCATGCCACAAGATTACACGGATTTTCACGCGAAAATATGACGCTAGCTGTAAGATATAAGATATAAGATATAAGATATAAGATATAAGATGCAAATCTAATTGATATTTATTCTAGGTCTAGTATCATCTTCTTGTGTCAATCTCATGGTTTTTTTTCCGCCTCTGCTATACAAAAACCATTTTTGTATATAACAGGCAATTCGAATTTAATTTTTTAGGGGGTAGATAAGGCACAAAATCAACT
>CAZOEM010000481.1:0-2779 GCA_964578735.1 uncultured Halobacteria archaeon
GTCATTTTAATCCCATTAACTCATCCAGTTCCTCTAAGGTCATGGACTTGCCAGAAGGCTCATCCCTTGCCTTCTCTAACTCCTTAACAAAGGATTCCTTCAAAGGCAGTTCATCTACTGGATTGATGTATCTTTCAAATATGTCCTTCTTCTTTAATTCATCCGGTATTGATACAGTTAGTGTCGCCATCTTATTACATCCACAAGATTCTGTTAATACAGAGAATATTGTTGATGTATAAATATAAATATACTAATTTTTATTTATACTAAACCGTATCTGTTTTTTGTGACTTTCTGCCACAGAGAGCACAGAGAGCACAGAGATGCCTTTTCCGTACCCCCAACTCCCCTCTCTGTGACCTCGGTGACATCTGTGACTGCCATATAGAGTTCCAAATTGCACTTGCGGAGTAGTATAACTTTAAATCCAAAAACCAAAGAAGTAGAACCTTGATGGCAGAAACCAACTGCTTATCAAACTAATCTATGATCACAATGGCGAGATGTATGAAATAGAATTGGAAGATGGTTCTATTTTGTTAGTTTCGCCGGAGCACAAGGTTTATGGTGCTATCCTGCCCAACAAAATATCAATTGCTCCAGCAGGAGTAACAACTCTATCTGGTAGGCATCTTTTTATTCCTTTATCTCCAGAGAAAATCTTACAATCCAATTTAAGGGATAAAGCAACATATGGGACATCTTTCAGATGCGGAGCCAGTGACATGGCTTCTTTTGCCTTATCTTCGAATACCTTGAAGGGCATTATTTCCACAGATCTCTTAATGAACTCAAGAACCTCAGAAATCTCTCCTCTGGGAAGCTTTGACAATGAGAGCAGTTTGTCAAGATTATCATCCAGCTCTGAATACATGTATTGCATTGAGATAAATTCAAATTTATGGAATACGTCGTTTAATTCAAAAACAAGACGTGATTTGCTTCTCGTTACCAATGCTGAAAATACAACGTTAAAATCAACAACTAAAAGCATTTATCCTCCTTATCTGTTCAACTCTTCCTCTGAATACTCTATGCCTGCAGAAATAAGAAATTTTTTTGCTATCGATAAACTTACCTCGTCAGCCAGTTCCTTTGCCTGCCTTTCCGTTAACTTGGACCTGGATACAATAGATTCTATTCTCTTTATTCTATCCGATTTTTCTCTTAATTCTTCGTTTAAAAACCTGGAAAACAATAGTTGCCACGTTGCATCTGTAACCTTCTTCCCAAATACCATTTCAAATTCCCTTCTTACATCATATGGAACCCTTAACAGCAACTCTCCCATTTCCATCACCAATAATAATATTGACTCCGAGTATATAAATTCTTTCTCTTTGATGAAAATCCCTGAAGTCCATGACGAGCTATCAGACAAACAGTTAGTATTCTTCGACTCAGAGCTAAATCCTGTAAAAATCAAATCAATCAAACCACGAGGAAACCACAGATTACACAAGATTACATAGAAGGAATAAATATTAAAAATCTGTGTAAATCTGTGAAATCTCGTGGTTTGGAAATCCGTGTAAATCTGCGTCCTAAATCAAATTTATTTATGGGTAGAAGTTATACTATATATACAAAAGAAAAAATCCGTGTCTCAAATAGAAGGAGGTTAATTATATACAATGACAAAAATGAAGAAGGCGGGAACAAAATTATTTATTGTAGCACTTGCTTCATTCCTGATGCTCGTTTTTTGTATAGTCGCGGCAGCTCCCGATTCATCGCTCCGGTTCATTGATCCAACACCTGCGAACGACACGCAAGAGCAGGACTTCACATGTGGTGTGTTAGCCATTAACACGCACAAATCTATTTACTTGCCTGACGAAACTGCATTCATTGGCATCGCTGTTCTGGATAACGAGGGACACATGGTTTGCGATGCTGATGTCACATTAACAATAACTGATCCAAGTAATATTGAGACCGTATTGAGCACCGATAACGGCTTAATCAACGTTTCGCCACAGTGCTGTGTTTACGGTGTCACGAATCTACCGGATTATTACACGAATTACACGGCTGGTGGTGCGGGAACTTACGTGATGAATTTAACAGTAACAGCCGTTACCGCAGATGGCACTAAATCAATTACAGATGTGTTCACTGTTCAGAACTCGGTTGACTTCGACGTTGCAAGAGATGGAGCAACAAGGATATACCCATCAGTTCCTTATGTGATGAACTTCACAATCAAGGCAAATAAAAACTATACGGGATTAATAAGAGAATACGTGCCTGCTTCTTTTGTCATTACACCACAAGATGGTTTAACAGTAACGACTGTTGGTGATACTGATACAAAAATATTAACGTGGACTAAAAATTTAGTTAAAGGAGAGACCTACAATAGTTATTATGAGTTTGACGCTCCTGATGTTAGTCCTTATTTGTTTACTTTAGGTGCTTTAGAAATAGGTAGGTGGAAAGAAGCAAGGCAATGGATGATTGCTTCTGATGCTTCTTATATATTTACAATGAGACCGACGTCTGATGTTAGTGTTGAATGGATACCAAAGAGCGGTGGATCAAATTATGTAGAAATAGATGAAGTGGTGCATGACGATGATAATTCTTATGTGTATACTACTGCTAAGAATGAAATTGACATATATGGACTGACAGATCATACAACTGAAACTGGAATAATTTCACAAGTCAAAATGTATATTTGGTGTTACCAAACTGGTGCTGAAAAACTAAATATTGGTATCAGGCAATTCGAATTTAATTTTTTAGGGGGTAGATAAGGCACAAAATCAAC
>CAZOEM010000482.1:0-2769 GCA_964578735.1 uncultured Halobacteria archaeon
TAACTGCTTGTTTTAATTATATTTAAGTACCACGCGAGATACCAGAGAGCCGAAATTGTTTAGCTATGCTATTATTAATCGAGAAGGTAAAATGTAATTACTCAGCTTACTGTCCTGAGCTACTAGGTTGTATAGCAACGGTTCAGATGGGAGAAGAGACGATTCAGAGGATTAAATCTGTGTAAACTTACGTTTTAAATAGGTAGAAGTTATACTCTATATACTATGAAAAAGGCTTCGCAGGCAAGTCGCCGCAGGCGAAATTTTCTATTGTTTGTATATTGCAAATTTTTAGAGGCGGAAAAGAAGAAGAAAATGAATACGCGAGGGAAAGGTAAAGCGATATTAGGTATTGCAATTGTTGCGATTATGCTCGCTACTTTGATGGTGCCGGCAATAACTGCGAAAGATATGACAAATGGCTACGTGACCAGTAGAAATGGTTATCAGGTGAATCCGGGATTTGTGGTTATCGAACTCACAGAAGGCGATAGAGATATGATAAAAATCGGTCAAGAGATCATTTTCAAGGACGCAGAAGGCACAGTATTGATACAAGGTATTCCTGATACAAATACTGATGGTGCAGCATACTCAGTATCTGCATTTGTAACAGAGACGGTGACGGATGTTGCTGGCATAGCGGGCAATGACAAGACTATTGATGGTGTATACTTCGATACAAGCTCGCTGGGTAGGACGGGGACATACATTGTATCTTGTGGTGGCATAAGCCAACAAGTATCCGTATCCAGGCCAAGAATCCCGCTCGAATTAAAAGTGGGCACTGAGGTTGTTTCCGCTATAACAGTTGGGACTAATATAAGAATAGATTGCTCGGGGGCATCGAACTTGAGTCCGTATGATTGTGTTAACTTGATAATCACGGATTCGAAAGGGCGCCAAATGAAATCGTGGACTGTTGGAGATAAAACGCAGTATTTCGACGCGATAAACGTAGCGCAGCTCGTAGAATACGGATCAACCAATCCTGCAATGCAAATAGATACTTCGGATTGGCTACTCGGCACATACACCTTTTCTGTTGTAACAGAGGAGGAGAATGCAAGGGGATTGGATTTGTCATCTCCAACTAAGTCAGTGACCAGGTCTCGGGCTAAGTCACTGGCTAAGTCACGGACGCAGCCAAAGGGAGAAGATAACATATCGGATAGGCCATCGACCGTAGTAGTTGAAGAGGGTCCGGAATTGACCGCAGAGATTTCAAGTACAAGTGTTGCACAAGAGGACGAATTCACTGTCATGGGCATAGCAGAAGGTTCGGATTTCGTTGATATAGTAACAATCGCCCCAAAGGGGGGTTTTGGAAGAGGAATAAATCCGGCTAGTGTTCCGGATGTCCCAGGTATTACCTATGAACGTTCCGCCGTATCTGATATAGACTATTCCTACTTAAAGGAGTTCTATGTCGATGAGGATGCAGAGACAGGAGAATATATGTTAGTTCTGGTAAGTCCGGGACGTAATGGCGTATATGATGAGCTTAACAGTCCGGACCTTTTTGGCTCGGCGTTTGTGAATAGATATGGCAAGATAGAGGGTCTCGGATCGAAGACACAAGAGCAGATTTCAGCTATAATAGCGGGTCTAACGATAGAAGCAGTAGGGAGCGATGATCTCCTGGTCCTGGGTTACATAAATGTTGAAGCACCCGTGGTGACTCGCAATCCAATATCGGGCGAATACACGGTGACGGCAGATGATGGTGATAGGCATACGGATGACGCGAACGTGTCCATAACCGGTGGGAGGATAGAAGGCGATAGAGAAGAGGGGGTAGAGGAGACATCTGCAACACCCGAGCCAACACCGGCACCACCGGGTTTTGAGGTTATATGCACAATGATGGGCTTGTTAGCTGTCGCGTACATCATGCATAGAAAGGATAAGTAATAGAAAAGTATAAGCATAGACGATAGATAGCGAAGAGGGCGGCGGCGGAGGCAGATGAAAAACGCTTCGCAAGCAAGCAAGTAAGTAAGTAAGTCGCCGCAGGCGAAATTCTGTATTGTATTAGAATATTGCAAATTTTTAGAGGCTGAAAAGAAGAAAAAATGAATGAGCGAGGGAAAGGTAAAGCGATATTAGGTATTGCAATTGTTGCAATTGTGCTCGCTACTTTGATGGTACCGGCAACAACTGCGAAAGATATGACAAATGGCTATTTGAGCCCTAGAAATGGTTATCCGGTGAATCCCGGATTTGTGGTTATCGAACTCACAGAAAGCGATACGGATTCGATAAAAATCGGTCACGAGATTATTTTTGATAACGCAAAAGAGGGAGACGTAGTATTGATAGAAGGTATTGTCGATACAAATACGGAGGGTGAAGCATTCTCGGCATCTGCATTTGTAACAGAGACGGTGACGAATGTTGCTGGCATAGCGGGCAATGACAAGACTGTTGATGGTATATACTTTGATACAACCTCGATGGATAGGACGGGGACATACATTGTATCTTGTGGTGGCATAAGCCAAGCCCTATCTGTATCCAGGCCAGTGATTCCGCTTGAATTAAAAGTGGGACCGGATGTTGTTTCAACAATAACTGTCGGTACCAGGCTGAGAATTGATTGCTCGGGGGTATCGGACCTGGGTCCAAATGATTGTGTTGACTTGATAATCACGGATCCGGATGGGCGTCAAATAAAAACGTGGACTGCTAATGGTAAAACGCAGTATTACGACAAGATAAACGTAGCGCAGCTCGTAGAATACGGGTCAACCAATCCTGCAATGCAAG
>CAZOEM010000483.1:0-1212 GCA_964578735.1 uncultured Halobacteria archaeon
GTTATCGCACCCAGGAACGCTGTCCCAGCTAAACAAATAGGGTTATAGTTTTTATCCTTTGATTTTCATTTCTGCCTCTGATGTAGGGGGCTTTTTGAAAAAAAAAGCAAAGGTGAATAGGGAAGGGCTAGAAGTAGCCGAAGACGAAGAAGAAAATTAGATAGACCTGTCATTTTTTTGCGTTACTCCATTAGATTTACAAAAAACACCACTTGTATTTGTGCATTTAATTACCGCTAATCCGCTTACTACACGTGAACATACTCGGTAGGGTCTTTTAGACCCGCATCTTTGAACCCTCTACGCCGATGTTGACAGGACTCGCAAATACCACAATGCTTCTTCTCACCGAGATAACATGAATAAGACAATTGTAAAGGCGCTTTTACGTCTACCCCTTTCTTTATTATCTCAGGTTTCAGCAAATCCACTAAAGGCGCTTTTACTGTTGGCGGCTGACAATAAGAAGCCACCGCTTTCTCTAGTACCGCATTATACCTATCAACAAATTCCTTCTCATTATCGGGATATGACCTTGCCTCCTCGGCATTGAATCCAACGAAGATAGCATCTGCAGAAATAACTTCTGCAAAAGCACTCGCATTCGCTAAAAGAAGTATATTCCGGCAGGGTACCCAGGTAGATGGCGTCTCTTTCTCCTCATCTAAATTCACCTCTTCGCCTACTGGAACACTTCTCTCGATGTCGGTCAAGGAGGACCCACCAAGCTCCTTCAAAAATGGTAGTCCCGCGAACTTCAACTCCTTCGCATGTAAATAAGATGCTATTTCTGCTACCGCTTCTTTTTCCCGCGCCTCCGCTCTCTGTCCGTAAGACGCATGGAAGAGGTGCAACTCGTAGCCTTCTTCTGAGGCTATTGTAGCCGTAACTGTGGAGTCTATTCCGCCCGAGCATACGCAAACAGCTATTTTGGTCATTTCGTTTAGTTTCTATTTTCATTCAGGATTTAGGATACTAAAAAGATATTATACGACACCCAGGCGCCCCATCATTTCCGGTGGAAGTTGAGCTTACGTATATAATTTAATACGATAGTTAGAGCTATATCTAGAAAGATTTATTCCAGGACCTTCCAAAAAGGCTCAAAAAACCGAAAGTTATTTATATAGACATTATATTAGTTTTTTGTAATCTTCAAAAGACTGGAAGACCCCGTAGCTCTCAGCGTGTTTCTGTTCACAGCGGAATTCC
>CAZOEM010000483.1:1222-2766 GCA_964578735.1 uncultured Halobacteria archaeon
TAACTTTTTAAAGAAGAAAGGGTATTCTTACGAGGAACTAATTAAATCTGTGTGTGACGAAGAATTTGTTGGGGGGAAAGAGGTAGAAAGAGCACTTGATAAACTTCTTGACTGTGGATTACTGACTGCAAAATGGATAAAAGGAAATAATAAATGGGTTGGGGTATATCTGTTCTTTCATATTTTTTTTCTAAATAATCCCAACTATAATTTAACTTCATCAATTCGCTTTTAAAGATTTCAGAGAAATATTCATCAATAAATTTGGATAAGATTCTTATCGTTACTTCGAATAGCACACAGTCTAAACATATATTTGTATATATATCTTCAATATTCACATTATTATTTTTTATGCTTTTCCTGCAAATTTCACAAAATCCTATTCCTAAACCCGAACGATTGCAGTCCCTTATTGTTCCTTCTACAATTTTTGGATTTACTATTGGAATAATCTGGAATTTTTCTGTCGTAGCATCCTCATTTAAAAAGAAAATGAAGCGAATTTTACACTGAAATACTGAGTTATCTATGCCTATTTTCTCTGCATCTTCACCTATCCATTCCTGGCAGGGTAAACCATAGATGCCCATTTTCTTTCTTGATGGATGGATGGATGGGTGGATGGATGGATGGATGGATGGATGGATGATAATATCTAATATCCGCTTCATAAACATCTGATCCTGGTATCCTATTGCAGATATCTTCCAACGCTTCCCGTATAGTTTCATAAGAAAGAGGGTCATTTAAAATCCCCGGTTATGATCAAGTGATCTGGATATATGATCTCGCCCATATGAACAAGATAGTCCATTATATTTAATACTTCCTCTAAAAACGCTTTCTTTGGTTTTTTGTAGCCTATAATCTCATTACATATAATTCCGGTCCCCCATTCTTTTTCACCTGAACAGAATTAGATATGCCACCTACACGTCATCAAATGTGTGCTAAAAATCCATTCTTACGCAATATTGGTGCTATCAAGCACATTACTTGCGATATTTTTCAACTGTGAAGTTTATATAAGTGTAGGTGCTATAACACCTACATGGCGATTAAAAGGCTCTGAAGACAAGTCATCAGCAGATATTAAACCTCAAAAGCGGGTCATGGATCGCATAAATCTTTCCTGATTATGTAGAGAAGGGGATATTCGTTTATCATGGGCTATTACATAGAATCTTGAGATTATACCCATAATAGGCAGAATTTGTTGTGGGAATTATCCCCTTGAAGAGGTGTATCAGGGAAATTGTCGACCGGTTGGCTAACAATAAGTCCTACATAGCAATAAAAAGTTGCATGATTTGAACAGGGTGAAACGGATAAAAATCGAGTTTGACAATGAAATAAAGGGCGTGGTGTCGCCTTGTAACAAAGGCAGTAGCGGATATTTTGATGGAAATAAACAAGCGAGGTTTATTTAAAGAGGTAACACATCTCGCAAATTGTCTAAAAATGTAGGTGGCATATTTTTTCTAAACAGGTTTTTCAATTTTCTTTCTCTTTTCTATGTTACTGGTTGAGTTTGGAATGAA
>CAZOEM010000484.1:0-2765 GCA_964578735.1 uncultured Halobacteria archaeon
ATAGGTGTTTTGTTGATACGGTCTGTTGGATTGCCCTGCTCAATCAGGATGATCGGCTGCATGAATCTACAGATCGCGAATATAAGTTATTGATGAGGTCAGGGTATCATTTCGTTACTACCACTTCGATTTTGAATGAGACCGCAAATGCGCTCAGTGACCCGCGCTTTCGGCTGGCAGTGGTTGAGTTTTACCGACGTTTGCAGTGGTCTGCTCATATTGAAATTATCTTTGTTGACCCGCGTTTATGGCAAAAGGCACAGCAATGTCGGAATTTGTACTATTAATAGCAATTCGGCCACAATAGTGGATATTGTAATTGTCTTCCGGCAGCGTAACAGTAACGTGAATCGGCTTGCTTTCATGAGGATCAAGAGTTAATTCTGCTGGACTAAGATCAATATAGACCGGCGTTGTTAGATTTGCAGCGCTGAAATTAGAAGTTAGAGCTTCTTCCCGGGCTATCGAAGCATTCAGGCTGATTGGATAATTCTTTAAGTTCTTAACAGTAAATACTGAAGTTACCGACCCATCAATAGTGGAACTGATACTGGGGGGCGGTGCTAAAATTTCAGTGGTTGCTGCTTTAAACACCTCTATTCTGCCTGCACCCTGCATAAAGGGGCAATAGCCTAAATCCTGTGCGGTGTTCATCACAGCAGCCATCAGAAACCGCAGCATCAACTGCTCTTTCAATAGGCGATGGACATTGACCAGATGTACCAAAACTCATGCACATTATATCCGCGTCGTCCTTAACAGCGCGCTCTATACCAGCAATAATGTCTGGCACATGACCATTACCCTCGCTATCTAATACTTTGTACGCTAGCAACGTGGCATGAGGTGCAATGCCTTTTAAAACGCTATAGTTTACCCCTATATCAAATACTGCCACAACCACTCCTTTTCCAGTTACATAATCGCCTTCCGAGTCCTTCAACTGCCACACCGCAGGTGTGTTAATCAACGGTACACTTTTAAATTGGTGAACTATTACAATCTTGCCTCCTATAAGTTTTTAGGTTTTGGATACATAAAAGCTTTTAAAAATATACGTTATATACAATACAATATAATGAAAAACTTTAATGGCTCCAATGCTTTTTAAACGATATGAGGTGATGAAATGGAAGAGATAATAAATATAAACGAGTTCGCAAAGCTCGATCTGCGAATAGGAAAGATAGAGAATGCCGAGAGAGTAGAGGGTAGCAAGAAGCTAATCAAGCTCGAAGTAGATGTAGGTGATGAAACGAGACAGCTTGTTGCCGGAATTGCAGAAGAATATACACCTGAGAGTTTGATTGGCAAACTCGTACCGATTTTAGCGAATCTGAAGCCTGTAAAGCTCAGGGGTGTTGAGAGTCAGGGAATGATCTTAGCAGTAGACGTAAACGAAAAACCGGTCCTGCTGCATCCTGATAGAGAAGTGCCCGCAGGCAGCAGAATATGCTGAATTGCATCTGCGCAAAAAAAAAAATACCGCTGAATGAATAATGACACAGGAAAAAGAAGATTTTTTGTTGTATGGATATCGCATGACCGAGTGGCAGCGTGTAAGACCATTAGCGCAAGGGATAGCGTATTTCGATCCGAAGACAAAAATGGCATATTCGCATATCGATTATCTTCCTGAGGATGT
Source organism: uncultured Halobacteria archaeon (assembly GCA_964578735.1). GTDB lineage: Archaea > Halobacteriota > Syntropharchaeia > Alkanophagales > Methanospirareceae > Methanophaga. Next base: position 1,646 of record CAZOEM010000484.1, read on the forward strand.
CCGGAGAATGCTGTTACAGAAGCAGACATTTGAGTCTCACAGCCAACGGGCATATTTCATCGTTGAGCAGAACGAACTCAACGAATATAAGGGGCTTACCTTGCCATACAGTGATGAGATAGTGCCTGCAAGTGGTCAACCACGGGGATTGCTTTTGAAGAAGCACGGCGAACGAGAGGCGAGAACGTTAAACGATATAGCCAAAAATGGCGGTAACGTCAATGCAGAGTATCACGATGTTGGATTGGCGTTACTTAAACGAGAAGGGTCGAAGATAGATGTGGGGCCTATGACTGCGGAAGATGGTGAAATTATCCATTATGGCGTTCTAAGAAGATGGGGTAAGGATTATATCCCTTTTATCCGACTTGACCTTTTCCAAATAGTACGCCAACTCGCCATAATGAAGGGTGTTGAGCATATTGAGCTGCTGTCCAATGCCCTGGCAAGATTTGGTAGGGTACTGCGAACAGCCCATGAGCTTGGAATTTACCATTGCTTTACACATCCCGGGAATATAGACGCTAATGGTAACCTGATAGACTATGAACATGCGATATATAGGGATGAGATTCCGGCGATAAAAGAGAAGATAAAATTGATGTCCGAAGATGCAGCGCTGTTTAGTGAAGAGAGCTTGAGATTCCGAGATATAGACCTCTTCTTTGCTGGTACTCGTGACGTCATAACAAAATGCCAGGAGATATATAAACTTGATCGTGAGGGGTTGATGATGCAGATAAGGTTCTTAAGGGAGAACATCTCCTTGTCGGCGGGAATTCCTGTTTTTGAATCCTTAGCTCATGTAAATATTGGATTTTATGAGGATACGATAAAGAAACTACCTACCAGAGACCAGAGGCGGATAATCGAGTCATTTGTTGATAATTACTGCCCTGCGAGTGATCAAGTCAAGGACAGGGTCTTTTCTGCACTTGCACGAGCGGGAGAATGGACTGAGGAAGTCACTGGATTCATTAGCAATACTGAAGAACCAGAAGGTAACAGATTGGTATCCAACGAGTTCATATTAAACCTCTGGAATAAACTGCCACTCAAACTATAATCTGTTATCTTAATTCTAACAAGATTAGGGATTTCTGAAATAGTACCTTTTTTG
>CAZOEM010000485.1:0-2764 GCA_964578735.1 uncultured Halobacteria archaeon
AGTGGAGAAAGCGATAAGAGAAGGACTTTTGTCTATTGACGAAGGCAATGCAATGTTTTCGGACATGATTGAAAGTTTAGGGGTTATTTCTCACCTTTTGAAACCCTGGATGAGCTAATTTAAACTAAAAATCAAACTTTTGGGGTAAAGAAAGGTGTTAGTAAAGCATTCTCGTGAAAATCTGCGTAATCTTTCTTGTGGTTAATAAGAAAGAGGTGAAAAAGAAATGGTTGAGGAGGAACAATTTTATCCGCCGGAAGAGATGTTTAGAGAGGAGTTTGTAAATGTAAAGCTTGTGGAGGAGCTTTTGTGGCTTATTGAACGGCTAAAAGAGACGAGTGGTTTGAGAATATTTAAATTTGAGCTGGCTGGGGATGGTGCGGTGAATAATTGGATAATAAAGATACTGAGTGGCGAATAAATATATAACAATAACGTTATATAAAAAACTAAAGGAGGCATTGCAATGAAAGGATATATATTTCATGGGATTATTGAAAAAGAGGGGGACGTGTACTGCGCACTCTGTCTCGAATTGGACATTGCCACAGAGGCGGATACATTAGAAGGTGCGAAGAAGAACCTGAGGGAGGCAGTTGAAGGTTATGTCGAATCTGTTGTGAGAAATGGTGAAGAAGATGAATTTATTCCACGACCAGTTCCAGAAGAGGTAATAAAAGAGTATGAACTTAGGTTTAAAAAATATTTGAGTTCTTTTAGACCACCAGAACTTTACGGATACAGAGAGATGGTACATGCCAAAATACCGCAAGCTGTCGAGTAAGGATATAGAGAATATCTTAATAAAACATGGTTTTAAATTTGTTTCTCAGAAGGGAAGTCATAGACAATTTAAAGGCGTTGTTAAAGGTCGAAAAAGAAGGGTTACAGTCCTTGCCGATAGAACGAGTTTCCATCCAAAGACGCTTAAAAGCATGATTCGTCAATCAGGATTGACAGAAGAGGCGTTTTTGGGGAATAAATGAATTTGGGAGCAAAAGTGATAATATGGAAATTGCATACAAATTTTTTCTTTTATAAAAACGTTTGAGCAAGAATTAAGCGAATTCCGTAGAATTGCAGATGTTAAAATGATATCCATGCATGGAAGTCTGTTATCAAGATAAGATATAAGATTCTCCAAAGTATCGTGGATGCGCTTGAAGAGCAGTGCTATCCGCCGGAAGAGATGTTTCGAGAGGAATTTATAAAGAGAGTGAAAGAGGCGGAAAAAAGAGTGAAAGGTGGAAATGTCAGATATTTTAAAGATGCAGATGAGCTGGATGCGTTTTTAGAGAGCCGGAAGGATGAATAGGCATGATTTATCATACGTCTGAATGGTTCTTTGGTAGTGTTATGGATTTTGTATTTAATGTTGGGAAAAAGGGGTTAGTGTGGGCGAGAAGACGATAGGAGCAATTATTATTAGTGGTCATGTTCAGGGTTTGGGATTAATAAGAGCATTAGGGGTTGTGCATGAACGCAATATCCATCACAGTTGACATCGAAGATTGGTATCATATTCCTTCGGTAACAGGTTCGCCTTTCTCTGTATACAAAGATGTAAATGAGTTTTTTAAGAGATGGACTGGAAGATACGATTATCTAACAGAGCCAACAAAAAGGATGCTGGATATGCTGGATGAATTTGATATAAATGCTACGTTCTTTGTGGTTGCGGATGTGGTGGACAATTATCTGGACTTGGTGGAATCAATCGTAGAAAGAGGGCATGAGATTGGATGTCATGGATTGCATCAAAAATTAACTTTCGTCAATTTTATAGACACAGATGGACACAGATTAACACAGATGGGGAATTACAAACGTCTAATAAACTTTGGTTACTCTGCTCTGCTCTGCTCTGTGACGATAAAACGGCGTGTGATGGACAAAAAAAAGATAAAGCAGTGTAAATCAGGGTCTAAACAATTTGGGATTTTCAAGCCGAGGCTAAAGGATTGGTTGAGGGACCCAACATATATCTTCTGGCTGGGGACGTAAGGTGAGAAAAATGAAAAAGTGAAATTCGATTAGTTTAGCGAGCCAATGAGTTTTAAATGTTATCAAGACTTGACATAATTAAAGATGAAAAAGATGAAGTCGCATGAATATCTGCTGAAGCATTCGCAAGAATGGTCGGAGAAATATCCGGGGAAGTATATTGCGATTGTGGAGGATGAATTGGTTGCCATAGGCCATACCGAGCATGAGGTGTTTAAGAGGGCAAAGGAAAAACACCCAGATAAAGAAGTATCTATCGCTTACTTGCCAACGGATGAGGAAATGGTGACATTGCTATGAGATTTCCATACGTTCAGTTCAGGGGAAAGTTTTCACCAATCGTTCCAATCAGATTTAGGCGTGAAGATGGTGATTGGGTTGAATTTAAAGCGTATGTTGACTCTGGAGCGGGATTTAGCATATTTCACGCGGATGATACTGAAATTTTGGGATTGGAATTGGAAGAAGGCGAGAGGGAATATGTTACTGTTGGTGATGGATCGCTGATACCAGTTTACTCGCATCGGGTCACGATTCAAGTTGCAGAAAAGGAGTTTGAGGCTATGATTGGATTCTCAAGACGGCCTGGTATAGGATTCAATATTCTCGGAAGAAAGGAGGTATTTGAACGGTTTAAGATTTGTTTTGATGAACGAGAGAAGAATGTTGAATTCATCGCAAAATGAAACGATAGGTGAAAAATGATAATGCTTATGCGTGATTTTACATTGGAAAAGTATAAAGAATTGTGTTTGGCACT
>CAZOEM010000486.1:0-2760 GCA_964578735.1 uncultured Halobacteria archaeon
GTTAAAGGCGGCGAGAGTTATGATGCCCCAGATGAGGAGGTTGCCAGCGGGAAGAGGAATGTGAGTGAGGAAGTGAAAAGATGATAACGAATAGAGATTAACGCGGAGAGCGCTGAGATGACAAAGATAGAAATGGAAGTGGAAGAGAAAGGGGATGGTATATTTATACCGAGGAAATTGCTCGACGAGTTAGAGGTTGACGAGGCGAACGTTCTGATCAGAGGGCATGAAATACCGATAAGACCGAAATTACGGGTGAAGAAGCTCAGAGGAATAGTCAAGAACGGTAAGCTACGAGGAGGTCTTTACGAGCTTCCGGAAGGGATACTTTTATAACATAGCGTATCATCATATAATTATGTAGGTGATCTGATGAAGACCAAGACTATTACAACCCGCGTTCCAGAAGACCTATTCAGGGAGATAAAGGAGATAGGTGAAGTGGAGAAGATTGACAGAACAGAAGTTGTAAAGAGGCTATTATCCAATGCTACAAAGCATTGGAAAATGGAGAGGGCACTAAATCTCCTGCGTGATGGTAAGGTAACACTTCGCAGGGCTGCCAAGATTGCCGAAGTCACTTATGTTGAGATGTTGGATTTATCTTCTCGGATGGACATAGCGATTAAAATGGAGCCAGAAGACGTGATTAAAGATTTAGAGGGCTGATGGTAGTACTTGACGCTTCGCCGATAATCTATTATAGTAGGATCGGGGAGTTGTATTGGCTAGTGGGTTTTTATCGCTCACTTAAAACTACTGAGGCAATCGTCAGAGAGACAGTAGATGATGCCAGGGAGTTGAACAAACCAGGGGTTTCTGCGATAGAGATGGCGCTTTCTAAAGGTTGGATCTCCGTATCAGAGCTATCAGACGATGAAAAAGATTCGGCGAGAAATATAGCGAAATCGGGGGGCATAGAACCTGAAGATGCAGAGCTAATTGTATTAGCCATAAGAGAAAACGATATCTTGGTAACAAATGATAAGATGCTCAGACTCGTTGCTCTCGCTCATGGAGTAAAGGTTCATTGGGCTACTAGGCCAATTCTTACAGCCTGCAGAGAGAACAAGCTCACTATTTCTCAGGCAAGATCAATGATAAATCGCCTTGTAGATGCAGGACTGCGTGTTAAGCCGCAAACGCTGGTGGCAATTTATACGGTTATTGAAAGTACTGAAAGGTGATAACATCCATTCATGAGGCATCGTTTAAAAATGCAGTTTATGCATTTTTACGGTTATAGATACATCAAGGATGGAAATAATAGATAGGAGGGAGGAGCGGCGAAGATGGGTGAAAATCAGATGAAGGTTAGATACGATCAGGATTCGGATATCCTATATTTGTTGATAAAGGAAGGGGATATTGAGGATACTATTGAAGTCAGCGAGGATTTGTTCGTGGAGTATGACGAGAAAAAGAATATAGCGGGAATAGAGTTATGGAGGGTAAGGAGAAACTTGTTCGGCGAAATATTGAAATATTTGAACAAGATAACAGAATTGGACATAATGGAAAAATAAAAAACAGTTTCCAAATTTTGCAGTAAAAAAATATGAGCAATGAAGAAAAAGAAGATTTTATGCCTGCAATCGGAGCGATGAGGGTTATGATGCATCAAATGACGGGTGTTGTTAGCGGGAAGAGGAATGTGAGCGGAGAAGTGAAGCGATGAAAGTGGACCGGGATTTTACATTATAAATACAAAGAGTTGTGCGTGTCTTTTTTAGGTAGTGGTTACACTAGGTATATTTATAAAGGCATAGTAAAATAAAGATATAGGAAATGACCGGAATGAAAGCATCCTTGGCAGAAGAGGAGGTTTCAATAATTAAAGAATCGCTCTGGAGAGAACTTGCATTATCGGAGTCAAAGGTGAATTTAATAATGGAAGAAATCGAAGGATTTGAGAAGAGGTATGAGATGTCCTCAGAGGAATTTTTAGATAAGTTTGAGCAGGGCGAGCTTGGAGATGCTCAAGATTTTTTTGAGTGGTGGGGGTTGGTGAGGGGGCTTAGGAAGATAGAAGAACAGATAGGGCGAATAAAGGCGGTGTTATCCTATTGATTAAAAGAATCAAAAGAGAGGGGGTTTATTGAGGTTCTAAAGGAAATCGAGATGTTAGTTGTGGGTTTACGTTGAAAGAATGCATGGGATAGTAAAGAACATGGACTTCACGTTAAGCAGATACAAGGAGTTGTGTTTGGCACTTTTAGATAGTGGCTACACGCCACTGACGGTTTATAAGGATGTGCCCGAATTCTTCGAGAAGTGGGCAGGTCGCTATGATTATCTAACAGAGCCAACGAGAAGAGTGCTGGATATGCTGGATGAATTTGATATAAATGCAACGTTCTTTGTGGTTGCGGATGTGGTGGAGCATTATCCGGGATTGATGGAATCAATCGTATCTGTGAATTCATTGTATAATAAAACGGATTCGTCTCTGGAAGGGGTTTCGTCGTATCCTTATTATCCAAAGAAGAATGGGTTGGAAGTACGAGAAGAAAAATTTGTGGAACTCCCATGGGCATATTGGAACGTTTTTGGTTTTAAATTTAAAATCCCTACATCTGGCGGTCCGATGCTGAGATTCCTCGGTGCGCATGTAATATTAAAAGGATTTGAAAAATGTTAATAAGGTGCGTTTGAAAGATGCAGTAGGATAAAAATTAACTTTCGTCAATTTTATAGACACAGATTTATCTTGAGATAATCCTGCGCTTATATGGTCCACCAGCATCTCACTTTTATCCC
>CAZOEM010000487.1:0-2757 GCA_964578735.1 uncultured Halobacteria archaeon
TGTGCCTCTCGTGCGGCAAATTAGCCCCGAATGCGGAATCGTTGTCTATTTTCAACATTTCCGGGAGGGGATGTGTCTTCAAGATTTCTTTCAATGCCGTTATCGTCTCTTCAGTAGTCTGCCCCCCAATTCTTGTTACTATGCCCCTCTTATCTGGACGGATGTATTTGCAAGCGAGGAAATTAATTCTGTTGTCAGAGCCTTTGAGATACTGAGCAGGATACGGTCCCTGCGCCAGGGTCCCAATCGAAGTATCTTAGCCACTGAAGTCCTTTCCGGGTATATCCTTACCGATTTAGGGCCATCGGCAACAGCACTAACGACACATGAAACTTTAACGCCAGCAGCGACTTTCTTCGTCCTTGTAGCAGGCCATATCTTCGCAAGGGATTCATGCAGTCTGATAATCGTGCTGTCCTGGATAACCAAATCCTTAAAAAGCTTCAATTTGTCATCCAAAACACGACCGGTTTGCTGTGCTTGGAACTCTATAGCATGAAGCACACACTTTTTGAGAAAATCGACCATCTTAGGTGTGAACCGATCGTAGAAACTACTTATGCTCAATGTAGTCTTCGCTTTTTCCTCATATTTCTGTTTTAACCCCCGGATAGTACTTAAAAAACGTACCCCAAATCCAAGCGTTGTTACTCAAAAAATCCTCTGGAAACATCTCAACAAGGGTCTTTACCGTAGGATATACACTATTTTCATTATCTGGTATCATATATTGGCTCACCAGGTAAAATAATTGCTTTTATGCTATATAAAAGTATCAATAGTTGGAATGTCAATCTCTTATCCGAACACGCATGCAAGCTTTTTACATGCTCTAACAGTATCTCTTCCTGGTTAGCTATTATGTCGTGTGTTGGCATTTTATTCACCTGACGCTAATTTGACGATAATCGGACGATTGTTCACGAGCGTTCAGTTGTCTTTTTTGTATCCTAAATTACGGAAATGACAACCCAAATGACAACCCAAATGACAACCATCATACGATGACATAGTGGGCACCTCTCCCTTTCCCTTCCAGCTTGATTACTTTGAGTTCAACGAGTTTTGAGAGCTGTTTAAGGGCTGCCTGTCTTGTGAGTGCGAACATTTTTGCCACGTCTCCAGAGCTTATCTGCCCATATCTCTGTATATACTCGATGATCTTCATCTGCTTTTCTGTAACTGCAATCTGACCTTTTCTATCCCTTTTCTGCCGGTCCAGTGCGAATTTGAGTACTTTATCTTTAACCTTTGATATGGAGAGAAGCACACCCGCCGTAAAGTATTCAAGCCATTCTGTCAGGTCAAGAGTCTTCTGATCAACCGATTTCAGAGCGCTGTAGTATGCCCTCCTATCGCCATCGTAATAGTCATCCAGGGCAAAGAATCGCTTTTTATCAAATTCTCGCAGATGGAGTAAGAGGGTTGCGAGTGCTCTCGCGGTTCGGCCGTTGCCATCAACGAAGGGATGAACTCGGACAAACTCATAGTGCGATATCCCGGCAACAAGGACAGGATTGAGTTGATGAGAACGCTCTGAGTTCAACCAATTGAAAAATCCCAGCATCATCCCGGGAACGTCTTGTGGCTGAGGTGGCATAAAGATGACTTCACCCGTCATGCTATTCCCAACGTATACTTGAACTTCTCGGTATCTCCCCCCATAACCGGGTTTATCTAGGGTATCCTTCGTGATTCCCTTATGCATCTTCATAATGCCATTTTCGGTTATTACTCCTCCTTCATCCGCGTATCCTTCTATATCTTCCAGCACATTTAGATAGTTTAGAACTTCCTGTTTCGCCTTCCTTGTCGCCATCACCTTCCTGCCCAGAGCTAGTTCGCTCACCTCATCAATAGTCAGCGGATTTCCTTCTATCGCCGTTGATGAATGCACGGCACTTATCAAAGCATCCCTCCTGAGCGATACCTCCCACTTTGGAACCAGATAGGCGTTGAAAATAATCGCCCTTGCAGATGTGCTCTCGATGAGGTTATTTACTATTTTATTCGTGTATTTGAAGTTGGGTTCGAACATCATCCTTTTATCTCTTTCTCCATCCCTGCTTTTTTGTTCCCTCTATCTGTTTAACTGAGTTTCTGAGCAGGTTTTTCACGTGCTCTAAAATGATTCCTTCCCGCTTGTCTGTTATATCACTATTGACCAATATTTTGCATCCTTTTTATAGATTTGTTTTTATCTTGCATGGTTAGTCCTCGTTAATTCTGAGTTGCACATTTCCTATCCCGCTATGCTTGTCTCCCCAAACCTCAGTTTCATCCATTTTAAGTTTAGCATTTGGAGCGCCACAGAGAAATTGATATCCAAATTTATAAGTGATATTTAATTTTCCATTTTGCCCCCTACTTATATATTTATCCTTTATCCTTGCCTCTATTTTTGGATAATTGATTATCATTCCATCAAAAGTTGAAGACAAATTTTCAAAGTTACCTTTTATAATCTGCCATTGTTCTAATTTAACTTTCCGAATATCTTTATTAATAATTTTATTAAAAACATCATCTGAGATGCTCAAAACCGAGGTAAGGCAAGCTATTAACTCTCTTCTTAATGAGCGTATGCATCTTTCAGCTTCTTTCACAAAATCATTACTTAACTCTTTGTAACCATGTAAAATTCCATTTTTAATATCTTTAATTTTACCAAAATCATCACATCGCAGTTTATCTCCAAATACCGGTTGAGTTTCATATGGAAGTGGGACACTTTTGTGTGTGACGGAAGTATCTGAA
>CAZOEM010000488.1:0-2757 GCA_964578735.1 uncultured Halobacteria archaeon
TTCAGATACTTCCGTCACACACAAAAGTGTCCCACTTCCATATGAAACTCAACCTGTAATCATCAATATCCTTTCGTCCTCAAGATCGCCACAGACGATGTGCAAGGCTCTACTTTGATGGGTAAACCCGAGAATGAGGCAACTTGGACCCCTTGGATCGTCAGGATATGCCTCGATGACCTCCCCAATGGATACCGCCTCTTCAATTTCAGCAATCTCTATCTTCCTTTCCCTTAGCTTTTCTGTATGCGTGAAGGAAATCCTGTATTTTCCCTTTTTCACCTTCTCTCGTATGCTCTGAATATCAATCACTTCATTAGCCTCCCCACTCTTTTTCCAATTGCATTTCTTAAATAAATAGATTCATCAGCGTAATATTTAAATCCCTCTGAATATTCTCTATCACTTTTGCAACTTAGGCTGCTGATTTTACATATCCCAAATCCGGCTCCTTTGATTTTGTTACTGGCGTGGGAACGCAAATCAAGACGAAATCAGCTTGTTTTATCTTGGACGGGTCTGTGGTGAATTCTATGTTTTCTTCGTTGTTACTTTCGTTCAACCTCTTTACCTTCTCACCGTATATATCGTATCCTATGACGCTGAGGTGCTTTGTGAACACCTTCGCTAACGGTAAGCCTACGTAGCCTAAACCGACTATACAAACAACTGATTTCCCGTTCTTTATCATTTCCTTACCTAATTTTTACTACCTTTGCTGCGGACATCTTCTGTTCTTACTTAGGATGGTCTATATTAAAACCTTTTGCTTGCGCCCTCGTACTTCCCTCTTTCAAATCTTGTATGTCATGTCCAGCGCATCAATCAATTTTTATCATGCAGAGACAATGTATGAACCATGTTCATCTTCGGCCACCTCGGGATAACGCTCGGCATCGCCTTTCTCGTATTTCACGTTATCCTCCCAAAAGCGGGGATAAAGCTCAAGATCGGTTATCTATTCATCGCACTGGGCGCGCTTCTGCCGGACCTGATGGACAAGCCGATCGGGTGGATCCTGCTCAACGAGTCTGTAGCGAATGGGCGGCTATTTGGGCATACACTGCTCTTTGCCGGTATAATCGCGCTAGTTGGGTTCCACCTGAAAGAGCATCGAACCGCAATCTTCTGCGTTGCGTTTGGCGTATTGATGCATCTGCTAGAGGACCTGATGTGGGAAACGCCCACAACACTGCTGTATCCGCTATTTGGCTTTGGTTTCCCGCAAGGCTCTATAGGTGACTGGCACGGCTATTTCCTCGACATGGTTATCAGGATATACACACCAGCATTCAGTTATGCCTTTGTCACGGAGGTTATCGGTATTACTATTTTGATCGGTTTTGCTGGCTTTGCATTGTATACTACGTTGAACGTGAAAGAAAAGAAAGAAAAGCTAAGCGCGAAAATGAACCTGAAAAATTCGCGATAGAATTTTTTCATGTAACATCCACCCAGAGATGAAGGGTGCGATATGGCTCTTTCTTATCTTCTTCTCCGTAAACACTTTTATTAAAAGGGTTTTTGTATAATAAGAACTTCAACTTCTGGTCTTCTCCTGCTTTCTTCGGTTTGAATGTAAAAGGACCTTCCCACGTCTCATTATGCGTTAGCACAATGCTCTTTTGGTCTATAACTCCCCCGTTAACTTTTAGTTCCAACTGATATGTGACAGCAGCATATTCGTGATTCACAATGCCTATGATAACTTCCCCTTCCTCGCCGAGCGTTAAATTTGTAGGATATTCTTCTGCCATGCCTCCTGGACCGAGCACGTAAAATTCAGTGAACTTTTCGCCTTCTTTTGGCGTTATTATCACGTAAACGGTCACGCTGAGCGCAAGCACGATTGAAATAATCAATACAGCAGTCAATATTTTATCAGCTTTTGTATCTGTGGTTTTAAACGAATCCTTTATACTTTTGAAGAAAGCTCCAAAATTAACCACAAATCTATCCCCTTCTGGAATCTTGCTTCTTCTTACCCATGTGCTGATGGCAAGTGCAATTGTAAATACCGACAGAACGATAAGTATCGGCGTCAATCGTATTCCAAACGGTGTGTAGTTCAATGCCAAGCCCAATAATGGTGAAATTGCAATGCTCAATCCAAAGCTGAGTGCAACTCGTTCGATCCCATCTAAATCGTCTTTCCGGGGGAATAAGGTAGCGATTAATGCGTAGCCTGGTAGGAAGAGCACTAGAGGAAGACCGAGGATAATTCTTATTGGTGTTTCGTTCAGGGGTGGGATGAGGACAAAGGGTATGCATAAAAGGATGAGGGAGATTATAAGTGCGAGGTCGTTTGGGAAGTGTTTGAGTGTTGACATTATATGTATGTATATATTTTCATTTCAGGTATAAAATTTCATTGGGCTCGGAGATTTTTACTGCTTCTACCATTGATCCGGCATCAACTAAATCTGCGGGTATTAAGTTCACATTTTCAAAGATATCCAAATATTGTAATCGCCAGAAGTTTGGTGTTGATAATCTGCGGTATGTGCCAAATACTTCATAGCCTTTGTCCAGAAGGAACTTTGCTAAGTATGCACCGTCTTGTCCGCTTATGCCGGTATTAGTGCTGCTTTTGTCATGATCTTTATCTCTGTTTTTATAGATAGTACGGTCTTATATATCTATCTTTACTGTTACAACTCATTATAATAAAATCCGTTCTTCCGAGCATCTTCTCCCTCAAGCATCCCTCTCACCTCAAGTAGAGTAGGAGGAGGTCTTACGACCTCCGTCCCCTCA
>CAZOEM010000489.1:0-2750 GCA_964578735.1 uncultured Halobacteria archaeon
CACATTTCCAAATTGCGCATGTCTAAATGTAGAGATTGTGGATTTCCCTACTATATGCGCCATATCGGTTCCAACAGCGAAATGCATTGGCATTCCCAGTATGAATAGTGCTGGTGTTACCATCCAACCCCCGCCTATTCCCCAGAACCCGCCACAAACGCCTACTGTAAATCCTATTACGATAAGATAAATTATCGGTATATCAACTCCGGAGATTGGAAAATACATAAAGCCTCATTTTACCTTCTTTCTCTCATGCTCTAACTTTCCGATATTCGCGCCGAGTAATCTCGCTACTAAATCAGCAATTAAACCAAGAATAACTCCCCCTACAAGCATTATCAGAACGGATGCAGATGCATAGAGCAGAGTATAGTCTTTATACCACTGATATAGCACCTGTCCTATTGATTCAATCATTTCACTCCAGATAGCCCAACGCCCGCAATCTCTTTTTCACCTCTTCTTCCTCCTCTTCACTAAAAGTAGGTTCTTCTTCACTATCCTCTTCTCTTAGTATCTCTTCCATCACATACGCGACATAATCCTCCACAGAGTTGAACTCCGTAGCATGCACCCGCTCTTCTATTCTGCCATAAAGCAGAGCAGGTAAAAATACCGCTTTCTTTCCCTCTTCTCCTTTCATATATAACCAAGCCTCCTTAATCTTACCCTTATCGCATTTACCTCTTCTTCCGTTAGCGTATCTTCTTCTTTTATCTTTCCGCCGGACGCTAAAGTCCGCATTACAAAGACGATAAATTCAGTAACGCTTGAGAATCCCGTCCCTTCGATCATCCCCTGCAGATTCCCATACAGTACCCGTGGTATCTTTATGGTGACTTTGTCTGACATCACGCTCTAATTGTAGTATTATTAGTATATATATATATACTTCTTCTGTATTTGTATAGCTACATAAAAAAACGAAGGACGTTTACTGCTATGAGAACGAAGATAGGTGTAATTGCGATACAGGGTGATGTGGCGGAGCACGTTATCGCATTGGAGAAGACGTTAGCTGAGAGAGGGGAAAAGGGCGAGGTAGTAAAGATAAAGCAGCGCGGGATTATGGACTCATGTGACGCTATCGTTATACCAGGCGGGGAGAGCACAACTATAGGCAGACTAATTGAGCGAGAGGGAATCCACCCGGAGCTAAAAGAAGCAGCAACTGCAGGAAAAACAATTGCGCTCTCTTTCCATCCGGAACTCACGGAGGATAGAAGAATTCAGCATTTTTCCTTGATTTGGTATAGGTTTTTGCGAAATAAAATTAATTGTTGACACTGATTAACGCAGAACCTCTTCATGACTGTAAAATCACCCTTATTTCTTCCACTATCGCTTTTACTGCGGGAACATCATCAAACCAAATCCGGTGCGTCATTTCGTTACAACAGGCTTTATAAAGCATCGAAATCGCATCTCTAAGCGCGAATGGCAACGCTGGCGGTGCAATTGCTACTAATCCTTTCCACAGGACTTTAACATCCTTCTTTGCCGCTTCAACCGCGTCATACCAGTTTGTATTCCGGTAAAATATCCTTGCTATCTCTTTACTCACTGGCATACCGTCATACGTGAAACGGCACTCATCCAAAGTGCCTAAAGTGTCTACCAGTATCAGGTTTCGGGCTTCATCAAATCCAAATTCTAGCTTGCCATCTTCGTTTGTAAGTCCTGCCCTTCTTGCCTCTCTGGTGATGAGTGCATTTATACGTAATGTTGCACCAGTGATTTCTTCGAGTTCCGCTTCGCTAAGACCTGCAAGTTCCTTCGCTTCGTTCCAGTTGATGTATCTATCGCTCGCCTCCAGCTTTGTCGAGACATCCAAAAATGGTCTTTCTAAAACCTGTCCGGGATATGGCATTTTGTCTAAACCAATATCATCTAATCGCAAACTTCCTGCTTTTAATCGCCTGAACACACTCGAACCTGCCGGCAGCGAGTTGCGATAGATTATCTCAAGTGGGATGAGTATATTCGCCCTCTCCTCTTTGTAAATGGAATAGACATATGAATCTCCTGAGATGCGTGGCTTTAAGACCCGTAATAGGTTTAGTTCCATGCGCGATTGCGGCGATTTTAAATGGGATAACCTCTTTACCTCGTCATCTTCTACCAATCCCCGGTAATGGGTCCGGATACCCATTTCTTCCACTTTCTCGAAGAAATATGCGGTCGTTATGCATATAGCGGCGCCTTTATCCGGGATATGGTCCGGCATCTTGCCCCAATCAAATACCGAGTATCTGTCCGAGAACACAAATTGTGCCGTTCCCGGTTTGTTTTTACTCAGCTTCGCAATAACTAATAGGTCCTTTACGCTGCCCATGTTACGAACATCACCATTTGTGAATAATATCTACTGCCTTTTATTTAAATGATTTTTCTCCCGTGTCATCATCTCTGCGATGGCGGGAAGTGGTATGAAATTTTTGGTGCTCCCCTTTTTAAATAGGGTTAATTAATTAATTGATTGATTGATTGATTGATTGAGCGAGCATATGAAGATATATCCATCAAAACCAGGGGGCAGATAAACTTAAATCAAGAGTGGTTTTTCTTATTCTTATTGAACTCATGGGCAAGACGGCAAATCAGACGAGTTAGACGTATTAGACGTATTAGACGTAGATGTTGATCTTGCATCACCTATTTTTATAACCGGAGAAACATTGAACCGCCCAATATAATCCTCAGAAATTCTTGTCCCTTTCGTTCTCGCACCTACATGAATAGAGCCA
>CAZOEM010000490.1:0-2748 GCA_964578735.1 uncultured Halobacteria archaeon
TACCGTTCTGAGACGAGGAGGGGCGAGTAATCGCCCCATCCTTAGTCGGCTCTAAAAGGGAGCTATACAATTACTATTATTGCAATCAATATCGGTTGATGAATAAGGTAAATTAGTAATGAATGCCTACCAAAAAGGCAAAGCGATCTTATAACAGCGAAATTAGAAAGGTCACAAAGGTTAACTCTTCGTGTGCAGTTTGGATATAATATATAACCAAAAAATAACCCGATTAGGACCACGCCAAACCATGGTAAAATCGGGAAATAGTCAATAGTATAAAACTGCCCTGGCTTGAGCCCTAACCAGATTAACCAGGAGAATCCAAAAGTATACTTCTTCAAGTATAGCCCAAGCGATATGAAAAGAACACCTGGCAGCAGATTCCATAAACGGAGTTTTAAGAATGGATATGCCAGAATAATCGAAATTCCTATAAGATGAAGAACACCAAAAACAACAAAACCCGCTCGCAAAAAGAGCCAGGTCGCTAAGCTGATAACCAAACCCCATGCAAATATTCTTAAACCCCGATTGAGATATTTCCGGTATAATCTCTTCTTCTGTTTCTTCTTAGCTCTTGGGTAACTAATAGTTAGTGAGATACCGACCAGAAGAATAAAGATTGTCGCTGTTGCGCGCCCAAAATATAACCAGAAACCCGAATGTATGTTAAGATTGTATCCACCAAAATAATTCAGGTCGTAGAGTAAATGGAACAGAATCATCATGATTATCGCAATTCCACGCATAAAATCTAGCTCCCAAAATCGCTGCTCCAACTTATTAGCCATTAAAAACGAAATGTAAATGTGAAACAAAAGCTTTTTCCATAAATGTTTAGCACACCACAAGATTACACAGATTTTCACGATGTAATATTATTGGCAATCCTGTTTTAGTACCCAATTGACTTTTTCTTTCCTTATTGGCCCAAATAAACTTGTTTTTCTTTTAGCACAGGTTTTCTTTTTGTAAAAAAGAAAAAGTGTTGTGTTAATCTTGTGAAATCTCGTGGTTTTTTAGTTAGCTATACAAATACTCTATTTTTATTGCTGGACTCTCTAATCTGCCAGGTTTATTCTGGACATCGTATTCTGCCCAATCTAGAAAAGACGTCTTACCGGAACCTCGAGCACCGGAGATCAATATCGTTTGCCCCTGTGGTATCGACAAGGGCATAATATCTATGAGTTTCGTCCTTTCTGTGAAGCGCCCGGCAAACTCCCCTGGTGGGCAGGGGCCATAAGATACCTGAACTTTGCCGTGATTTCTGCTATTCATTTTTACCTCTGCGCTTTCTATTAGGTTAAGGTATTGTATGCCTTAAATAAGTTCATCCTCACACTCGCGAGAATCAAACTCAGAAGGTGGAATATACATAACCTCTGCATATCCTTCTCTTACCATTTTCTCATTTAGTACGCATCCAATATCTGTTATCGCTCTCGTTATCGTTTACAACGAGTGTTCTATCTACTACTTCGCCAACTGCATCTCTCAGGACTATTGATTCGTTGTTATTGTCAATCCAGCGATAATAAGGGCTAAAAGTAATATAGGCTCATGGGCAAAGGGTAGAGCCTTCGGCTATCCATACACTTGCTTTTGAGCCATTAGTTAGTGGTTACTAAAGTCCAATTTCCTATGTCCACGCTTTTGTTGCTGGGGTTGTGTATGGTGACCAATTCGTTGCCTTCGTCACGTCCCGCAGGGTTTTGATCGAAGGCATAAATAATAACCTCGGAAGTCTGAATGTCTATACATGCTATCCCAACTGCTGTCAAGAGTATTGCTGCCAGGATAATGCTATTCCATAGACTCTTTACTTTCATTGCTTACTAAGATGGTTTTTGTAAATACCGGCAAATCGACATAATAGTTTTTATTTTGAATTACCATATTCTAATTACGATGCATAAAAGTAAGAGGGGGGGGGGGTGGAGAAGATATGACTCAGACAGTGATAAGGACGCAGCCGGTTAATCTTGCCGGTTTGTGGAAATTAAAAGTGTTACTTCCGGAAACAAGAGAGTTGTTAGACATAATGGGGGAATTGAGGAGAACCGGTAAGATAAAGAAAGATGAGCAAATCTATGATACATTAGATGAATTAGCGAAAGAAACGATGGAGGTTTTTAAAAAACGGGGGATTTCGCTTACGGTTGATGATTTTCTGAAGGAACGGGAGCGATAAAAGATGGGGTATATTGACTCTTCCGTTTTTATAGGTGCTTTTCTTCCAACATATCCAAATCACAAAGTCTGCCGTAAGGTCATAGATGCTATAATTCGAGATAAACCTCCAACGGCAATCTCAATTTTTGGATTGGCAGAAATAGGTGGTTTCTTTACCCGAAACATTGGCGAAAAATTGGGATTGAAGCATGTAACAACGTTACAGAGGATGGAAAATTTACAGATATATTACGCTGAAGATTTCGAGACCTTTATGGATTCGGTTTTAGCTGTTTCCGTATCTACGGGTTTACCAGGATCCGATGCCATCCATTTTGTCTCAGCGATTTCTCTGCCTGATGTGGATGAGATTGTAACTTTAGACAGTCACTTTAAAAGGGTGAAAGACCAGATTAGGGTAACTATTTTGCGTGATTCCAAATCACAATGAAATCAAAAAAACCGAAAAGCTTTTATATACATCCCCCTTTCTTTTTGTGGTGTATAACTCGAAGTCATAGGTGTTCGGTTAAGTACGACTCAACATAAATAATGACCCCCAAAAATAAA
>CAZOEM010000491.1:0-2747 GCA_964578735.1 uncultured Halobacteria archaeon
ATTGAGGGTTAAGGTTCTTGACCAGGCATCGGTTTATGATGATAATGACAATCTCATCAATCTTGCCGAAAGAGATATGCAGGCACTGAGAATTCATAAGAGGGTTGGTTATGTAACTGTCCTTCCTTCGGGATTGGTCATATTACAAACAGGACCAGCTTCATAATATTAACCGGGGAGGGTGACTCCCTCCCCTTAATTTTTATTTTATGAAAAGAAAAATAAATGTGAAACCGCTATCCGGCGTTAAGTCTGAGAGAAGATATAATGTCAGGACAAAAAGGAATGTCAGGATGTTAGAGCCTTATGCCGGTTTGAATCCCAGGAAGGGAACTTATCGTGTGGGGCGCAAACTTGCCAATCATCTTATTAAGAAAGGCAAAGCTGTTATAGTGAAAGAAGATAAAACTTTTTTTGAGACCAAAGAGGAAAAACACGCTCCGGCGGAGACAAAAACATATATATCTGTTAAGAAATTAGCAAATATTATAATGACACTTTCCGATGAAGAACTTCAGGATTTATTGAAAGATGAGAGAATCACAGCTCGTAAACTGGCTCAAGATGAAATAACAAGACGTGACAGTACTTCTGTATCCTGATGGCGAACATAAAAGATGGGATATAACTCAGCTTAAGCCTTATGTAGAGATAACGGGTACTAAAGTGACAGCTAATCCTGGTGACAAATTCGATACGGTCATTTATTGGTCGTATCATAAACTAAAAAGGTCATTGGATGATACGTTAAGGAGATTGCAGAAGGAATATCATGTTATTAACATCGGGGGTTGGGATATTACTAAGACAAGAAACGAACAGGTAATGAAAGAAGTATTTGGATATAATACAATCATTAATCCCAGGAAAGAAAAGATTTTTCTTGAGAAATCCGAATTGCAGGGTGCACATGATATGAGAATAATGACAGGCTTCCGGGGATTCAGGGATAGATATCTTTATGTCAAGCTGCTGGATACTTCTTTGAACGGTATGTATCGTGATTTCCGTATTTATGTTTTCGGAGGTAAGATATCGCTGGTTATAACTAAGGACAAGACTACTGGAGATCGTTTTGCGGGTGCCATACGTGCAAAGGTAAAAGCTTATTATAATGCTTCGGAGTTATTCAGTCAAGACGAAATAGTTAAGATATGCACTTATTGCGAGGCTTATAAGACAGAGTTTACAGAGTTGGATGCAGCCAGGGATAAGGATGGGAAATTATATATTCTTGATAATAACAATATGCCATCCTTTAATCCGACAATGAAAAAATTATTTGCCGAGAATGATAACCGGTTATTGAAATATCTATCGGATGAATTTTATCAAATGGTCAGGAATTATGCAAATTAATCAAGTATATTTTAGTCCGAGTGTGAATTTTTTTGAAAAAGGATTTTGCAAAAGATGGGATGTGGTATCCTACCATGATATAAATAAACCTGCATTATTTGTTGGTGTTTACAGGCCGGGGGATGTTAAAATCATTAATCGGCATAAGGGGATTAAGATAATATGGCATCTCGGAACTGTCAAGGATGTATTTACTGATCTTAATCCTAAAAACCTGATTGTAGCAGTAGGACGGGATATTAAGTTTGATATCCCCGCCTGTTACAGCAAAAAAATAATAGACATACCCATTAAGGATTTCATACAGTTAAAGGATTTTACACCTTATAAACCTTTCCCTCTGGGCAATAAAATTTATGCTTATATGGGACGGGAAAAGGAATCATCAAGAAAAATAATGGGATATGATACTATTAAAGAAATTGACAGGGTAATACCTTTTGAAATCATCTATGGTTACCAGGGGCATAGTGCGGAGTTTATAAGAGATGAATATTATAAAAATTCGTTTATAAATATTAAACCAAGTATAACAGGAGGTATGACGACTGCCATCGAGATGGCCTACATGGGACGGAAGACGATCTCTAACGCCATTGCCCCATTTTGTTATAAGTATAATAATCTTTATGATATGTATGATATTATAATGGCAGAATCAAAAAAAATAGGACAGATGCCCCAGCCTCTTATTGGTGATAGTTTTTTTCTTAATGAGTGGAAAAATATAAATTATTTGTCATGATAACAGTAGCGCTACCGGTATATAATTCCAAATATATAGCATGGCTGTGTATGGAGAGCCTTGCAAGGCAAAAAAATATCGTGCCCTGGGAGCTTATCGTACATGAAGAAAGACACTCCGAACAGCTGGGCGAATTGTTTTACAAAAGCTATTCACTGCCGGGATGTGTGAAGATTATCTATCATGAGCAAAAAAAGAAAATAAGTCTCAGTGAAAAATGGCATGATATTGCCCGGATGAGCGATCACAGGAGCAAAATGTTCTGTCTCTGTGCTGCGGATAATTATTACCATCCGTTTATGATTGCCGATGCGGACAGAGCTTATAAGAAAGGCTATGACTGGTTTTATACGACCAGAGGGTATATATATGATTTCAATACCGGTTTGATCTCATTGTATGATCGTCCCGATTGTTCAACCGGCCTGCAGATGTATCTGTCAACAAGGCTGGCAAGAACAATACCCAGGATACCACGTGAGAGGATAATCGATCTGTGGATATACCGGACTGTAAAACCGGAGAGGCCTCAGAAAGACAGTTCAAATCACTGGAAAGAGACATTATGGACGCATGGTTTTGGCAACATATCTCAAAGCCGGGGCGGTTTATTGAATCCGATACAACCTCCATTTTACAGGAC
>CAZOEM010000492.1:0-2742 GCA_964578735.1 uncultured Halobacteria archaeon
AGGAAGTTAGCAAAAGAGAGTGGTGAGAAAATTTATTGGGATGAAAGGGTTTGTGGGGATGCGAGTCTGGAGGATGTTGATGGAGAAAAGGTAAGATGGTTCTTAAAGGAGGCGAGAAAACAAAGAGGATTAAAGATTTCAGAAGATGCTCCCGTCGAAGAGGCATTAACGAAGCTAAAACTATTAAGAAATGGAGAACTGACAAATGCGGCAATTTTACTGTTCTTCAAAGAACTAACGTTTTTACAATCAGAAGTGAAATGCATAAGATTTTCAGGAAATGAACCCGTCAAGCCATATATTGATTTCCAGACATTAGAAGGAACAGTTTTTGATCTGGTGGACGGAGCAGAAGATTTTGTCCTTAGAAATATCAAAAAATCCATCTGGCTTGTTCCCGGGCAGCTTCAAAGAGAGGAAAAATATGAGTATCCGCCTGATGCAATAAGAGAAGCGATTGTTAATGCTGTTGTGCATAGGGATTATGAATCTCCTTCCAAAGTTCAAGTGAGAGTTTTTGATGACAGAATCGAAATTTGGAATCCGGGCTTATTGCCAGAGGGAATAACATTGGAAGATTTAAAAAGAGAACATAGATCAATCCCGCGCAACCCGCTCTTGTTCAGGCAACTATTCTGGGTAAAGTATGTAGAAGATGTTGGCGGAGGAACATTAGATATGATAAAGTGGTGTAAGGAATGGGGCTTGCCAGAACCAGATTTTAAATTTATTACAGGAGCAACTGTTGTTGTTTTCAGATTGCCGCCTAAGATTGGTGATTTAGAAAAATTAGGGTTGAATGAAAGACAGATAAGAGCAGTGAATTATGTGGTCAAGCATGGTTCTATAACAAACAGAGAATATCAAAATATCAACAATACAACGAGGTATACAGCTACAAGAGACCTTGGTGGCATTGTAAAAGAGGGGATTTTTGATAAAATTGGCGAGGGAAAAAGGGATCTGAGATATGTTTTGATACAAAATGCGGCAAAAATGCGGCAAAAAATTACGCAAAAAGGAGATGCCCCTTTTTGACCGGGAATATTGAACAATGGGGTGAAGGGACAAATAAAATTAAAAAAGGAGCTTACTATGTGGCCAGGGAGGTATGTCCCTAAAAGATAAAAAATGTCACTAAAAATACACCCATCGGACAGTATCAGACAGTAATATTTGAGGGCGTAAGACATGAAAAATCTCGCCAAAAAAAATGCTTGATTTTACGTTAGAGGATAATCATAGTTTATCCATCACTATTGACATCGAAGATTGGTATCATATCCCATCAGTAATAGGTTCGCCTTTCTCTGTATACAAAGATGTCCCTAAATTCTTTAAGGAATGGACTGGAAGATACGATTATCTAACAGAGCCAACGAAAAGGGTGCTGGATATGCTGGACGAATTTGACGTAACTGCAACGTTCTTTGTGGTTGCGGATGTAGTGGAACATTATCCGGGATTGGTGGAATCAATCGTATCTGTGAATTCATTGTATAATAAGACTGATTCATCACTGGAAGGTGTTTCATCGTATCCCTATTATCCACAGAAGAATGGGTTGGAAATAGGAGAAGATTTTTTTTTGTGGAATTTCCATGGCGTATTGGAACGTTTTTGGCTTTAATTTTAAGATCCCGACATCTGGCGGGGACAGTGAGATGAAAACAGGCAAATATTTAAATTGATAAATGCGGCGATTCATAATACTCAAGGCAGCAAGAGAATATAGAATGAAAGTTACAGAGGAGGTCTTAAAGGAAAGATAGGGCGAAGTTAGTATGAAAACAGAGCAAAAAGGGGTATGAATTGGCCGCATGTGTGTTCGGTTAAGTATTTATGGCCCACAAAACCAAAAGAAAAGATTATCATACAAAAAGTATTTTAGGGACACAGATTAACGCAGATTAACGCAGATGAAAATCACAAACTTCTAATTAATTTCGGTCGCTCTGCTCTGTGACGGTAAAACGTCGTATGAAAAGTAACAAAAAAGATAAATCAGTGTAAATCAGTGTAAATCCGTGTCGGAAATGTGTTGTTATATTATTTTATGTTGTTGACTGCCATGTGTATGCAAATGGGATATACAATAGCAAAAGAGGAGGGCGATAAGAATGGAAGATACAAAAACAATAAAGATCAGTCCTAATGTTTATGCCGAATTAAACGCCTTTACTGGTCTTCTCAGTGATCGATTGAAGCGGCGTGTCTCGATCGACGATGCTAAGGATTTGTGTTTGGCACTTTTAGATAGTGGCTACACAGCACTGACGGTTTATTCGTATCTTATCTTGAAGGGCAAAAGGAAAAGAATAATAATAATAAGTTGGTTGTTTTGAGGCATGATATAGAGAGCGGATTTTCGCATCATCAATGAATGCACAGAAAGCAGATATTGTTATAGTTTAGTTTATAAGGATGCTAATCAAACTTTATTGTGAGGTGTAAGAGAGAGCGCTAAGATAGGTGTCAAGGATATTTATTTTATTTTATAGTGCCGAATCTGAATTGACTTTATGGTGTGAGGGTGATAAGAGGATCGGCATTGGGCAGCGTGCGCTATCTGCAAAAAAGAATCAATCGTATCTGTGAATTCATTGTATAATAAAACGGATTCGTCTCTGGAAGGTGTTTCATCGTATCCTTATCATCCAAAAGAGGGCGGTTTGGAAGCAGGTGAAGATTAAAAATAAAGGAAGATGAACATAAAAGTCACTAAGAGGGATATAGCAAAAG
>CAZOEM010000493.1:0-2740 GCA_964578735.1 uncultured Halobacteria archaeon
CCCCCTGCTTAGCAATAGCTAACAATTGATTTGCACCCGAAGGGTGCTTTCTTGTGGAATCTCGTGGTTTTTAAGATTCGCTATACAAATACCATATAACAAAAAGGAAATTGAGTAGGGTATGGAAGAGATACTGAGAAGATTCGGCCGCGGGGAAATAAGCATAGAGGAAGCGAGTAAGGAACTGAAGTTAGAGAGTATAAGGAAGATAAGAGATTTTGCACGGATAGATATAAACCGGTCGTATAGAACGGGCATACCCGAGATAATCTTTGCCGATGGTAAAAGCAATAATGAAGTGGCTGATATAGCGATTGCAATTGCAGCAGAAAACGGCTTTGCGTTGATTAGCCGAGTGCGCGAGGCCGAGAGGATAAAGAAGCATGTGGAAGAAGAAACAACGGATCTTGATGTTGACTATAATGCAATTTCGAATACGATAGTAGTAAAGAAGCGAGGATACGAGTTTGAACGGAGCGGGAAAATAGGGCTAATCGCGGCTGGAACTGCCGATATACCGGTTGCTGAGGAAGCGAGAGTTGTTGCCGAAGTGTGCGGTTGTGAGGTGATAAAGAGCTACGATGTAGGTATCGCGGGCATACACAGGTTGGCATCACCTCTTGAGGCGATAGTAAATGAAGATGTGGTAGCGATAATCGTGGTGGCAGGTATGGAAGGGGCATTGCCCTCAGTAGTAGCAAGCCTGGTGAACGTGCCCGTGATTGGCGTCCCTACGTCAGTGGGCTATGGGCTTGGAGGAAAAGGAATTGCCGCTCTTCTTTCCATGCTCCAGAGCTGTTCGCCTGGATTAGCCGTAGTGAATATAGACAATGGAGTTGGAGCAGCTACCATTGCGGCAAAGATGTGTGTCCGCCAAAAAGAAAAATCACAGAAACAGAATAAATTCAAAAACAATGAAGGCAGTATGACAATAGAAGAAAATATCGGGTATTCCTTCGTGGACAAAAACATCTTAAATCGCGCATTGACACGTAAAGCATATGCACTGGAGCAAAGGCAACGAAACCAGGCTTGTGAAGACCAGGAGATATTCCGGACGCTTGGTGATGCAGTCCTAAAAGCGGTATTAGTAGATTTATTGATAAAATCTGGTTGCAAAACGCGAGATGAGATAACAAGAAAGAAAATAGAACTTGAGAGAGAGGAATCACTTGCAAAAATCGGTCGTGAGCTTGGAATTGGAGAAGCTATTATGCAGGGTCTAGGGGAGAAGAAACAAAGAGCAAATGAAGAGCCTTATGTTCTCGCCGAGACGTTTGAAGCGGTGATTGGTGCGATTTATCTTGATGGTGGCTACGATACGTCAAAGAAAATTATTACTAATTTATTCAAAATAAAATCGTAGTAGAAGTGCTTTTTTATGTGATGGAAAAAAGAGGCAAAGGCATAAATAAGCGAGTAAAAAGCTTTTACAATCCGCCACATCTGCTATTGAAACAAGCAGTAGCGATTGTGCTATATGCTATGCTCTCAGGCTGGAATAAAAGGGCTTTTCTTCTTTGGACGAGCCAGTTAAAGAACCTCATCCATGCAGGTGCAGGCGCGAAACAGATTTCTTGCTTCGGTCTGAGTCCACATGTGGTATGGGAAATGACCCGCAGGTGTAACCTGGACTGCATCCATTGTCATGCGTTCGGTGGAGAGGCATCTTATGATGAACTAACAGAAGAAGAAGGGCGGGCATTGATAGACCAGATAGCCGAGTTAGACATTCGGTCATTTGTATTCACAGGAGGCGAACCTTTGCTACGCGAAGACCTTTTTCATTTGATCGCATATGCAAAGTCAATTGGGTTCAGCGTCTTTATAGCGACAAATGGAACGCTGATAACGAAAGAAGTAGCGAAATTGCTGCGCAAATATGACGTTGGGGTAGTAATAGGTCTTGACGGAATGAATCCCGAGATACACGATTCCATAAGAGGTGTCAAAGGTGCGTTCGATGCCGTGATTAAAGGGATAGAGAATTGTGTATCGGAGAATCTCTATTTACATCTGAATATAGTTGCAACCAGGCGGAATTTTAATGAAATCGAACGAATCATAGATTATGGAAATAGAATAGGTGTATATTCTTATTTCATCTATAATTTCGTCCCTTTTGGCAGGGGAGAGGCGATTAGAGATTATGCACTAAGTAAAAAGGAGTTCAAAGCGCTTCTGGACTTGATACTAGAGAAACAGCGAGAAGTACGAGCGATATTGATTCCCGTTGCAGCACCGGAATACTGGGCTTACGTGCTTCAAAGTCGGGGTATTCACACTAAGCAAATAGTAAATTTCTTTGGTCGGTTCTTCGGTGGTTGTTTAGCCGGTAAAGGTATGATGTATATCAAGCCTAATGGGGATGTGTGGGCGTGCCCTTTCCTTCCGGCCACTGTAGGGAATGTAAGGGAAGACAGAATAGATATGATTTGGAGAGCTCTGGAAAAGATTGAGTTTTCAAAGGGGGAATGTAATGGCTGTAAATATGCGAAGGTATGTGGTGGTTGTAAGGCGAGAATAGGGGATTGGGAATGCCCTTTGAGGGATTGATATTAGTTCAAAATCTTGCGGATTTCGAGCGATTAATTGCAGAGTGCAAATTGAGAACAAGGCATGATCTCCGTCATGATCGGCATACGGTCTCTCTACTAACAAACCACTTAGTTTTTTCGCCGAAGTATCGCGGGAAGGTATTGGAAGGTGAAGTAGCGGAAGCGGCAGAGGAAATCATTCG
>CAZOEM010000494.1:0-2737 GCA_964578735.1 uncultured Halobacteria archaeon
TAACAACAGAGAATCCTGACATCATCATAAAATCAGAGCCCAAAACGTTCCTCGGACTTACTGGCGATGCCAAAGGGATGAGGGAAGAAGTCATGGAGCGTATTCCGGGAGGCATATCAGCGATAAGAAATGGGTATGTACACGTATATACACGTAAGATCACTTATGGTTTAGAAAGCGTTGTTGGCCTTACCTATTGGGCTAAGATATTCTATCCGGATTCCAATTTAGATCCGGAAGCAGTATACAGAGACTATCTCGAAAAATACCAGGGCCTGGAATATCCGGAAGATAAAATGGTTGTGCTCCCGAAGGTGTGAAGAAATTGGTGTAATCTTGTGGTCTGCTAAACAAATAAAATGGGTGATTTTAAACAGGAATCTCAGAAATACCCGCGCATATGTGCCTCACATATGTTGGCAATACATACTACTTTTTAGCTTTAGCATGACCTGAAGTAAGAAAAAATAGAAAAACTTATATGTCTCCTCGTATCTTATCCTTATTTGTTGTATAAAATTAACAAAAAAAGGGGGTGATGAAGGTACAAGTATGAGCGAAAGAAGAAAAGGTAAAATTGGGAAAGGCATTTTAGTAAACAGTGCAGTCGTTTGTATCGCAGTATTGGCTATTAGCTTATTGCTAATACCGGGTTTGGCTGCTCAGGGAAACGGCGATACGGTTAATGTCACTGTAACTGCGCCTGAGTACGCAACAGGAACTTTTAATGCGAGCATAGACGTGAGTAGCGTTACTGGTCTCAACTCAGGGCAGTTCGACCTGTCTTTCGATTCGGACGTGGTGAACGTTACAGATGTGAAGGAGGGTGGAATAAACGGTGAAGCGGTACCGATATTCATGTGGAATTTCGTTGACGCGGACACGGTAAAGGTGCTTGTGAATATACCAATGGACGTGGGCGTGAACGGCTCAGGGTACTTAGCCAAAGTTATGTTCGAGGTAAAAGGAAGAAACGGAGATAAAAACAATTTGAACATTTCCGGATTGCTTGTGGATACCGAAGCGAAGGAGATAGATGCTGATTGGTTTGGCAGTGAAGTAACAATTCGACAGACAGTAGTGTCAGTTGAAGCACCGGAATATGTATCAGGCACTTTTAACGCAACCGTGAAGATAGACAATGCAACGGACTTTAACACGGGGCAGTTTGACCTCACTTTCAATTCGAGCGTAGTGAACGTTACAGGTGTGAAGGAGGGTGAAATAAACGGAGAAGCGGTACCGATATTCATGTGGAATTTCGTTGACGCGGACACGGTAAAGGTGCTTGTGAATATGCCAATGGGCGTGGGAGTGAACGGCTCAGGATACTTAGCCGAAGTTGAGTTCGAGGTGAAAGGAGAAGAGGGAGAAAAAAGCATGTTGGATATTTCTAATGAGCTACTTGTGGATACAGAAGCGAAGGAGATAGATGCTGGTTGGATCAATGCGGAGATTAGAATAGGTACGGTGGTGGAGGGATAGAATAAGTAGGGGCGAGAGAAAAAAGGAGCAACATGAATAAAAATCTGATGTTGTCAATTGTACGAGCTGGGGCAGGTATAGCAGTTTTGTTCATTCTCCTAATGACAATGTCATTTGCAGTTACGCCAGTAATAGCACAACCCGTAGAAGTATGGGTTAATGCACCGCCGTCTGTTGAGGCCGATGAGACTTTTGTCGTCAACATAAATATAACGGATGTGACGGACCTCAACTCAGCGCAGTTCGATCTGTCTTTCGATCCGGATGTGGTAAAAATAAGAGAGGTAGAGAAAGGTGAAATAAACGGGGAGACGTTTCAGACTTTTATGCACCCTTCCATTGCTGAGGACACTGAGAGGGTCCTTGTGAGTATGCCAATAGGCGAGGGGATGAGTGGTTATGGATATTTAGCGGAAATTGAATTCAAAGCAAAAGGAGAAGAGGGAGAAAAAAGCGTGTTAGGTCTCTCTAATGAGAAACTTTATAATGTCAGTGCGAAGAGGATAGAAGCAGTGTGGGAGGGTACCGAGATAACAATAGATGTTGAAGACAAAGAAGATGATGAAGAGGGAGAATACGGCGAAGAAGTCAATGAAGGAGCTACATCTGGTTCTCCGGTCATAACGGCTTGGGAACCCGTAGAAATGGTTGTTAGCAATATCGTAGGCGAGCCAAGAACTTTCAATTTCACTGTAAACCAAGTAGCAAATATTAGCTGGCAAATAAACGGTTCCGAGGTGCAGACAAATGAAAGCGTAACAGAAGCTGTCTATTCGAACACGAGTGCTGTTATCGGAACCTGGAATGTCTCGGTAATCGTAACTAACACAACCACAGGATTATCCGGTACGCATACATGGATATGGAGCGTAACACCTACTGCGAATGTAGCAGTAACACCCGTGCCAACACCGGCACCCGGAGTGACACCGACTTCAGAAGCTGAAACTGAAGGAACACCTACGCCAACACCGGCACCACGAGTCCGCGTAACATCAACATCAACAACGCACACACCTACGCCAAAACCACCAGTACCTGGATTCGAGGCTATATTTGCGATAGCAATGATATCCACAATTGCGTATATTTTGCTAAAGAAGAGATGAAAAAGGAGATGTGAGAGGCGAGATGGGAGAGAGGGGATATAGAGGAGGATACAGAAGAAGAACTGAAAAGGGGGAGAAAATTCATTTGGTGTAGCTTTTCTTTAAACCCTTTTGGTTCGCAAAAGCGTTTACAAAACTTTTAA
>CAZOEM010000495.1:0-2735 GCA_964578735.1 uncultured Halobacteria archaeon
TATTGGCTCGTCATATACAACTTTATTTATTTGCGCTTCTATCCGACCTCTATCTATCAGCATCCTCGCATCTGCTACCAACCCCGAAGTTGCTGCGCCTATATGTCCGTCTAATCGAAATATTTTCTCTACGGAGCCACCTTCCAATAGTCGGGAAGTCAGTCTCTTATCCACCAACAGCGCAACACCATCCTGTGCCTTTATCCCCACGGCGGTAGTTCCTCTTTTCACCGCTTCCCTTGCGTATTCTACTTGAAACAATCTTCCATCAGGGCTGAATACTGTTATCGCCCGATCATAACCCATTTGTGGCATCATCTGCACTCACATCACCTCTTTTGTTCATCTTTTTATCTCTTCTTTGACTTATTTTATGGACTCGACGGGATTTGAACCCGTGGCTTCCTCCTCGCGAAGGAGGCACTCTTCCACTGAGCTACGAGCCCCCGCCTCTTATTTCTCCATAAAAGCTACTGAATAATAATAATAGTTACTAAGTAATATATGGGCCTAATAACCAGGCCAATAAGTTTCGACTTTTAATGATTTTGTCAAGAGAAAAGCTTATATTTTTCACTATGCCTTTTACAATAACAAAATGGTCGCTTCACCTTTCTTAATCGGTGCATCGCTGGTAGCTATTGGATTTCTGACTGGACTGAGCGGAGCTTTGATACCGGGACCGCTTTTTGCTTTTGTGATTTCCGACACATTGAAGCAAGGTGCGTTATCAGGGCCTCTTACTATATTAGGACATGTTTTCGTTGAATGCCCGGTAATAGTAGCACTAATGGTTTTAGGACACGAATTGATGAACAGCTATTTCCGTCAATTCGAATCAGGGATATATCTGATAGGCGGCATAGCTCTTATTTTAATGTCATCGTGTATGATTAAAGAGGCAAAAACTGTAGGGTCGAAGTCAAAGGGCAAAGAGATAAGTAATGAAATTAGAAACGCGAAGTATAGCTATAACAGTTCAATTTTTGCCGGTTTTCTACTCACTGCTTTAAATCCCTCTTTTATACCCTGGTGGATGGGGATAGGCATCTGGTGGTTAATCTATGGGTTTGAACAACTGGCTGTAACGGGCATATTTTTGGTCGCTTTGGGGCATTTCCTTTCGGATTTCGTCTGGTACTCTTTCGTCTCTTTTTCTTTCTCCCGTGGCAAGAATTTCTTTGTTGGACGGAGATACGAATTAACGATGCTCGTAATTGCTTTCTTCCTGGCTCTTTTGGGTATTTTGTTCTTTGTCAAAGGTGCTGCCATATACTTTTAACATGACCGGCAATAAAGTGAAGTTGCATAGCTAGCGGAAGCAAAACTATAAACATCTCTAGCACCTACATAAACATGTGAAGTGGCTAAGTAGTATATTTGGTAAGGATGAAATACCGTCCATCGTCGCCTTCGACGGAATAGATACCTGGCTGGAGCTGGCATCGGGATCGCTATTCAGTAGTCTGAGTATGACGGCCGATAAGTTATATCGTGAGATCGGGGGGGTACGCGATCGGCTCAAACAGGATACATCCCTGCTTCAGGACGCCGAACCAGTTGAGAATATGCCTGCCAATGTCTCCAAATTAGGGCTGATAAACCGAGATAAAATGGTAAAACAGCTCAATACATTAACTGAAAAAATTTCGGTTCCGACGCAAACAGATTATAAAACTGTTCTGTCTTTTTATAAACTGACAGCAGCTTACGCAGAATCCACTCTTGGCAAATCATCGAAGAGCATCTACTATGTTCGATCTCTCTTCCCTAATGAAGTTAAGGTAGTTGTATCCGATCTCAAACGCCTGAGAACTATTCTTAACCTACTTATCACACCAATACGGGAAAAGGAAAGCCATATAATAAAGTTAGAAGAAGTGCAGGGGATTGTACAGGCTATAAAAACACTAAAATCAGGAATAGAAAAGGAGAAGTCGGATGTTCGTGATCAAGAAGAAGCGGGTTTTTTACTCGAAAGTAAAATAGAATCAGAAAGGAATAGTTTGAGACAGCTAGAAGAAGACACGGAATGGATGCGACTCAAAGAGCTCGAAACCAAATTATCACTGTTAGAGTCGGATTTAAACGTGCTTGAATCGGAGATTAGCAAATTGTTCGCCCCTATAAAAAAGCCACTCAATCTATTAAAGAAACAGGATGAGAGTGGACGGCATACTCTTACTCCGGAAGAGCGAAGAGCGGTATCTTCATTATTGTTGTCCCCAATTCAAGCTCTCGAGGGGGACATCAATGACTCTCTCCTCGCTATTAAGAAGATCCTAGACGGTGACGCATCTATCCTGAAGGATCGAAAGCGAGACACAACATTGAAATGGCTAGATCATCTCTTAAATGCCGAACTAGCCACGATAAAAGGAAAAAGGGATATGTTACAGTCAAGAATAAAGGAAACTAAAGGTAAGCTTGCGGATATGACGATCCTCGAAAATAAAGTGGCGATTGAGCGATCAATTGCTTCTACCAGGGGGCAACTCACGCGATTAGAAGAAGGTATAGACCGGTCAAAGAGACGTATAGTTACACTGGAAGAGGAACTTATAGAGAAGAAGAGGCTTTTGTTAGATACCCTGGAGGAGATTGCAGGTAAGAAGATTGATGTTGAATTCGAGCTCAAGTGAGTGGCCCCTTTTTCATTAATTTTATTGGGCAATTTCATATTGGATAAGAGGTTAATATTGCATAAATGGGACAAATTACAGTTGGTCGATCCC
>CAZOEM010000496.1:0-2731 GCA_964578735.1 uncultured Halobacteria archaeon
AAAGATTTAATCGCTTCAGTTTTTCAACAAAGGCATCCATCTGTTCTTCCGTAAGGGAACTCCCTGTAAATAATTTACCAATTTTGATAATTCCCATAGACACAGATTTCACAGATTTACACAGACGCTACTGTCGGATTATTATGTCTTTACGGGTTGAATCGAAATTAAAAAATCAATACGCTACTTTAAATCTGTGTTAATCTGCGTTAATCTGTGTCTTAAAAAATCTCGAAAAATGATACCGTTCTGGTAAATTAATATTTGTGAGTTCCCTAAGCATGATTTCCCCGCACTCCGGACATTTCTCGACTTCACGTATGCATCTTGTCCAATCCTCATTTCCGCTCCACATTTAGGGCATTTATCCATTTATTTTAATCGCCTCTTTTAACTTCTTTTATTCTTTCCTTTAACCAGTATGGATCAATCGAATAAAGTGCTATTTGATCTCTGGCGGTCTTGGTGTATCTGAATGTTTTGTTAGACATCCGCATTATCTTTCCCTTTCCCTCCTACATACCTCGCTAAAGGCTGCTATTGAGCCAATGAAAATTATACCGGTGCCTTTTGCTATTTTTTGTAGGCTTTGATTTACGATTTCGGACATGATATTTTTATAACCACAGATTACACAGATTTCTTTTTCAAAACAATCTTTTATTTAAGGCTTCCAAACATTTAACCATTCTACTCTTTCTAAAAAGTCCGTGCACGATTCTGAACTTCCCAGAAAGTGGTAGATAAATATATTGGAATCAACGAATATTTTAGTTTGAGAGGGAATTTCTTCTAACATTTATCTAAACACTCCAAACTGATAGTTCATCGCTTTCTGCTATCTCTTTGGCTAATTTTGGTTTCACTTTGATTATTCCCTTAGTCTTCCTCACCGCGTTAGGGATTTTTATTTCTATCTCCCTCTTTTCTTCCAAGTCTAACTTTTCTAAAGGTCTTAGAACACCATTTTCATAAATTGCTTTTATTTTCATTAGCTATCACCAAGATTAATTTTATCTTCGCACTTAAAAACCTTTTCTTCTTCCTTCTGAAATACGCGATGTATCTTGTAGTGCCTTCTTGAAGTCCAAGGGTGGATATTGTGACGAAGATACTTATTATAATGAGTGCTAAAAAATAAATTTTCGTATTCGCTTTGTGTTGTGTATCTAAGGGGCTGTAAAAAATTAACATGTACAATACATGTGTGTTCGGTTAACTATTTATGGCCCAGAAAACCAAAAGAAAAGAAAAGACAGACAAAAAGTATTTTATGGACACAGATTAACGCAGATTAACACAGATGGAAATCACAAACTTCTAATTAATTTTCGTCGCTCTGCTCTGCTCTCTGACGGTAAAACGTCGTATGAACAAAAAAGAAAAAAATCAGTGTAAATCAGTGTAAATCCGTGTCAGAAATGTGTTGTTATATTATTTTATGGGTCATTATTTATGTTGAGTCGTACTTAACCGAACACCTATGAATAGTATTTAATACTTGTTCAAGTTATTTCTTTACAGCCCCTTAGCGAAAGGGAGAAAGGCAAATGGCTAATGGCAAAAGGTCTTCGACCGTGCCGAAATCAATTTTGAAAGTATACTTAATATTTCTACACATCCTCTCTCTATCTCCTTAAATGTTTCTTTCTGGATATATCCTATTTCAAAGGCAATAGTTGCCTGTGTCAACACTTCCACCTCTTATCATTGCTATGTGTATTTATGAGCTCTCAGTATTCCATATCATACACTCTTATTCCTATTCCCAATCTTTCAATAAAATCCTTTGGTGTGATGTATTCCGGCACACCTTCGTAGTCCCTGTCATAAGCGACCAGGAATTCTAAATTCTCATGCCTTACCGCTGCTACATTTTCCACATCTTTATCCTTTATCGTACCTCTATTTTCCATTATCTCGCTCTTCATCTCCTCTCTCTTCACTATCTTTGCAGCCAATGTCTCAACATATCTCATGGCATAAAATCCTGCCTCTCTTCCGGCGAGCCGTTTAAAAACCGTTTGAACTTCCTCTACTACCAATTCTGAAACTACTACCTCCAGATCTCCTGCTTCCGCCGTTGACAATATAATAGAAGAGTTACAATCTTCAAGTAACCCGTAAACGAATACGTTTGTATCCAGATATGCACGTAAATTCACTCTTCTATCTCCTCTAACACTTTCTCTATCTCTTCATGCTTTATTTGCCGCCCGATTTCCGACTTCAACATTCTTCGGTAGTATACCGGAGAACCTATCATACCATACTCCTCCGCGAGATGAAGTATCCCAGCACGGAATGCCTCCGCTTTTGTAGTATAATATCCCTTTTCCACAAGTTCCTCTAACATCCTTGCAGTAGCTCCTCTAACCCTAACAGTTATCGCCAATTCATCCATTTCATATCTCCTATAATATCATATTGACTTCGATTATATGTAAATTTTATATCAATAAAATGTCCCCTTAATCCAATAGATTTTTATCATATAGAAATAACGTATAACCATGTTTGTATTTGGTCATCTGGGGATCACGCTTGGCATTGCATTCATATTATTCCAGTTCGTTCTTCCACGGATTGGGATAAGACTAAAAAAAATCAATTATTTGTTCGTTGCGATTGGGGCGATTCTTCCAGACCTGAATAATGCGTGATGGGTAATCGGTAATGCGTGATGGGTAAATATTAGCTTTGGCATGGGCATTCGTAACTTCGTATCCGG
>CAZOEM010000497.1:0-2723 GCA_964578735.1 uncultured Halobacteria archaeon
CAAAAAAATGGCAAGTTCTAAGAAGAAGCGCAATCCACCGAACTTGTGCGTGTCAGAGCGAAAATCCCCAAAATCATCTTCAGAGAAGAAGAAAAATTCTGTAATCTTATCTTTCATGTTATTCGGCTACTAAATCTAATTATATTAGCAAAAATATAAGCAATATGCATGGTAAATTAACCGCAGAGTTCACAGAGAGCGCAGAGCCTATAGGGTAGAGATATGTCCTTATATCTCATTCACAACATGAACAAATTCCATTGATCTGTTGGTAAAAAGTTACCAATACCTAACGTTTGAATACCAAACTGCGACTAATTAAGATAGTAGTATCGCCCATATAAGTAGCGTTACGCATCTTGCAAGCTCGTTTGTAGCACCTATGACATCTCCACTTACCGCACCGAATTTCTTCTTCGCTATCCAAACGACAACGAATGCGACTACAATGCCGGTAAAGGCGATAAAGAAACGAAAAGGATCAATAGAAATAGTACAAATTAAAGCAATGAGCGCAGAAGAAAGAAGAGCAACTACGTATCTCGACCCGGTAGAAGAGCGTATAAACAAAGTACCCGTCCCTCCCACTCCTTCAAATCTTTTGCCTACTATCATGCAGGTATTCATGCTTAACTTCGCTGAAACTTCAGTGATTATGAATACCGAAGCGAAGGTGTAAAATGCGCACAAATCAAAGTCGAAAGTAGTCGCGCATACAGTCTCAATAGCAAATAAAGTCACAAGCAGCACAAAGATAACAGCGAATAAACCTGCTATCCCTATCTTCACGTCCTTCATCGCTTTTCGCTTTTCGCTTTTCGCTTCTGCTTCCGCTTGCCATTACCCCATCAAAGAAATCCGCTAAACCGTCCAGATGGATCAAGCCCGTGACAAGATAAATGGCAAGAAGCGTGAGCAAGGAAGCAAGTTCAGTTGCTAAGAATCTAAAAGAGACGAAAGCTACTCCGGAGACGAGAAAGCCAATCAATAACGCTGCGAAGGGGAAGAGGTAAGTTCTGGCTGCTACTTCTTCTAGCTTCACCTCTTTTCTTATTGGTATCTGTGTCAAGAAGCTGATTATATCCCGCATTATTTAGCCCTCTCTTCCAACCGGCATTATACATAGCGGATTTTCTCGCTCGCCAAGATTAACGATTTTCTTCACTTTGCTGTCATTAAAAGCGCCAATGACTACCGTGCCTAGGTCTAAGGAGACAGCTTGCAAATAAACGTTCTGTGCTGCATGTCCTGCCTCCATGTGCGCATATCTAATTCCCCTTTCTCCGTACTTCCCTGTCGTTCGCTCATAAACGGCAGTGAATACGATGTCTATTGCACCATCTCTTACGCATTCCTGTCCAAGAGCAGCATCTGCAAGTTCAGCTCTTATATCACCATCCGTAACTTTTTCCAGTTCGTGCTCTCCTGGTCTATACAGGTAAACGCCTTTGCCAACGCCTTCTACGCCCCCTACAACTAAGTATAACTCAAGGGGATACAGAGCCCCCGCAGAAGGTGCTGTTCTTCCGCCCCAGGAGGCGGTAATGCCCTGAGCAGACCATAATAGCTGTGATACTTCCTTGATGGTCATATTATCCGCCGAGTAAGCTCTTATTGACCGCCTTTGCGATAATGCGGTCTCAACAGATGTGTTACTCGTATTGCATGGTTCTGGAAGTTTTATTCTTTCGCCCATATCTTGCTGGTATTCCTTTTCTATGAGTTCTGTGGGTCTATGGAAAATGGAAAGTGAAAGCAATGTTGTCGTTAGTAATACAATTGATATAAGTACTATGATTACTATGATTTTAGTGGTCATTTTTGCTTTTAGTTTCTTACCTTTCGCTTTTTATATCTTTTACGAAATGATATTTTCACTCTTGTTGGCATTTCATCTTCCCCTATAACATTGTTGTTCCGCTTTGATAATAAAACCTCTTTCCAATTACTTTTGATGGTAGCACAGGCAACTTTTTATATATACTTATAAATTATCAATTATTGCCTTAAGACAGTTTACGTGGATCCCGAAACGGGAAAGTTAGATGTTGATCGGGTAAATGTGGGCACGACAAAAACCCAAAGAGACCGTTCAATATTCTGAGCAATTACCCGAAGATTCAATGCGGGAATGCGATGAAGAAGTGAGAGCACGGCTGAATGAGTTATCCCACTATGTTTTTGAGCTAAAGAAAAAAGAAGAAGATAGAAAGTAAGTGTTCTACCAAAAGGTAGAACACAAAAACTAAGAAAACATATAGCAACTTGGTCTCTGTTCAGAGAAGTGGAGGAGCAGGCAAAGCTAGAAGGGAAAACCCCGGTGCTTATCCTGAAGGAGAAGAATAAAAAGGCGAATTGGCGGTTTTAAGGTTGAGTGATTTTGTTGAGTTGGTGGATAGAGTTGAAAATATTATTAACGTTTTCTGACTAAACGAAGTTCCACAGAAGGTGGAATTTGGGCGAACAAAGTGAGCCGTATATGCTGAGTTATATGAAGTGGGTATTGAATCGAATTATAATAACTTGTATTTCTTTTTAAAGTCATAAACATGCATAATATAGCTTTGCATTCTCCATTTTGCAATCCTCTCACTAATGGAGGTATAAGCTTTTCATGCGTGTTCGGTTAAGCCCACTTTGACTTAAGTTATATATAATTCTGAAATCCCGGGTAGTTTCATATATCTTTTAGACCCATTATCCACCCCACCATTTCCAATTTA
>CAZOEM010000498.1:0-2715 GCA_964578735.1 uncultured Halobacteria archaeon
TGATGGACGAGATTGCTGATGCTGTGATCAACGCGATAATAGGCGCAGCGAGGACCGGTAAATTCGGTGATGGTAAGATATTCGTACTGCTCGTGGAAGAAGCGATACGAGTCAGGACTGGCGAGAGGAGTAGAGACTATCCGTAAGCTTTTCCTCTCTTTTTATTCCCATACTTTTTATACTACTAAATAGTTATTGTAAAATTTAGGACCACGCTATGAGTTCAGCATTCGCAGTTGCGGGAACGCACAGTGGAGTAGGAAAAACGATTGTAGCACTATGCATTGCAGCGACGTTAAAGAAGAGCGGTTATGAAGTGCAGCCATTTAAAGTAGGGCCTGATTTTATAGACCCCACAAATTATGAATTCTGCAATCCCGCAATAAACCTTGACACTTTTTTGATGGGCGAGGAAGGAGTGAGGAAGTCGTTTGGAAAATGGATGCAAGAAAAGGATATTGCAGTTATTGAGGGTGCTATGGGTTTATTTGACGGTTATAAGCTTTCAAACACTGCCTCTTCTGCGCATGTCGCTCAGGTATTAAACGTACCAATCATCCTAGTCATAGATGCCCATGCTGTTTCTCGATCAACATTGGCCATGTTTGAAGGGTACAAGAATTTTGATAGTCACATAAATGTAGTAGGTGCGATTTTGAATAATTGCAGTGAAGGGATGGGGAAAGCAATAAAGAGACTGTTTGAAGATAGCGACTATAAAATGTTCGGATTCTTGCCAAGGGATGATGCGCTTAAGATCGAAAGCAGGCATTTGGGCTTGCATTTGGGAATTGAGAGCAGAAAGGACTGGAAGAAGTGGGCGGAATTTGGTGAAAGATACCTGGATATAGATGCGATACTGGATGCTTCTGTGATTTTAAACCCCCAAAAGCCTAAAGAAGAGCAAGTAAGTAAGGATAGATTTACAGTTGGTATACCATTTGACAATGCCTTCGCATTCTATTATAAAGATAATTTAGAAGAGCTCAGGACGGTTTCCGACCTGGTTTTCTTCTCGCCCTTGCAGGGCGAATGGCAGGAATGCGAAGCTTATTATTTGGGTGGCGGCTACCCGGAGTTGTATCCACAGATTGCTAAGTTTGGCAAGTTTATGCGTAGAGAAGCGGAGAGTGGAAAGCCAATTTACGCAGAATGCGGTGGTATGATGTTTCTCGCAAGGAAAATAGTTGATGGCTACAGAAGTTTCCCAATGGCTAATCTGTTAGACATAGATATTATCTTTACAAAAAAGTTGCAGGCCATAGGATATGTAATGGGTGACGTGGTCAAGCCAAATCCGTTCTTTGATGGTCGCTTTAAGGGGCACGAGTTCCATTACAGTTACGCTTTGCCGGATAATGATGTTGAATTTGCATTCAAAACAGATAGGAAGGGTATTAAAGATGGTATGGATGGCGCTTTGGTTTACAATACCTTGGCTGCTTACACTCATATTCATTTCTCATCGTCAAAACTCGTGCTCGATCCGTCTCTTTTAAAAGAAGAAAAACATTGATGAAAAAAACTTCTGTTCTGATGAACTATATGTTAAATACCGCAGATTATACTGATTGCGTAGATTATACAAAGGGGGAAGGATATGCTGGCATTTTGACTTTTGCTCGAAACGCTTTTTAAGCACTCATATTGTTACCTTATTTAAGAACTACTGATAATTATATTATTGATTTTAGAGATGGTATCTGAAAGACTTAAGACCCTTATTGGGAAGGTGAAAAAGGAGCTGGGTGAAAGGCTCAGTGAGATAAAACCTGAAGATATTGCTAAGATTACGGCAAAAGAAGCTGTCAATTTTATCCCAGTCGCAGGTCCAATTATAAAAGATGCTTTTGATGAATTCTCGCCAGATGAAAACGAAGAGCTTCTAAAAGAGTTTAAAGAGTTATCAGAGAGTCAATTTAACGATATTAGCGAGAAGATGGGAATTTCCGTTGAATATTTAAAAGATATTCAGAAAATTACGCTTTACATTTCCAAAACACTTCATGCAGACCATGAGGTGATTAAAGGATTAATACTTCACTTAATTGAAATTCAAAAACGGGAAGCAAAAAAGGTAGAAAAATCTTCGGAAGAGATAGAAATCGGAACAAGAAGAATGAATATTCAGTTTTTTGAAAGGATAGAAGAAAAGATAAAAGATAAGACATTCCCAACAAGAGAAGATTTCAATAATGATTTAGTCTATTTAGATGAGCAAAGAAAGGAAAAAATAGAGGACCTATTAGAATCA
This sequence comes from uncultured Halobacteria archaeon, assembly GCA_964578735.1. Taxonomy (GTDB): domain Archaea; phylum Halobacteriota; class Syntropharchaeia; order Alkanophagales; family Methanospirareceae; genus Methanophaga. Next base: position 2,255 of record CAZOEM010000498.1, read on the forward strand.
GGGAAAAATTGTTTGCTTTATGGAGCACCCGATTCGGGGAAATCTACTTTTGCTTTAGCTCTTGGAGATTATCTGTTTAAAGAGAAGGGTTATTTAGTTTTCTATCTTTCCAAGATACGGGGTGGAAGCTGGAGAGATTGGTATGCAGAAGTCAAAAGCAACGCAAACGAAAAAACTCTTTTTATAATTGATGATTGCCATAACTTGCAGGAAGATCTTGTTCATTTTATCGCCCACGTAAAAGATGTAAAAGGGCCAAAATTTTTGTTTGTTTCAAGAACGGCCGTGAAAGAAATGTTTGAAGAAAAATATCTTCCCTTTAAAATAGTAGAAGTGATAATAAAAGCTGATTTTAAAGCCTTTTCCGGAATCATAGAGAGATACTATAGTTATCAGCATATTGAAAACTTTGAAGAAAAGAGGGGGGATTTCCACGAGGTTATTAAAAATTGTGGGAATAA
>CAZOEM010000499.1:0-2705 GCA_964578735.1 uncultured Halobacteria archaeon
GAATATTGAACAAGGACGAGATGCTGACGGAAGAGGATATGAAAGACATTTTGAACGCTATGGATGAAAGAGAGAAGGGACATTATTACAAGTTAAAAGAAGTGTTTGAATGAGTTATGAAGTTATCTTCTCTCCAAAGAGCAACAAACAAATAGGATCTTTTTCGTGCATTGTGAATATCATGCTTCCCAATGCATCTGTATATACTCATGTGTTTCTCTACGATCCAACATTCTTGTCGTATTTCCTGCTCTGATGTAGAATTCTTTTGCTCCATCCCGCCCCATGAAAAATACAGGCTGTGGGGCTCTTTCCACCGTTATCTTACAAACCGTCTTTTCGTCTTTCTCTTCAAACCCGATATGTGCGTATTTTGTGAATTCCGTGCCTAAATAGTCAGAAATTAAGGATATAATCACCTGTTGGAAGCCATCTACATTTCCTTTTTTGAGTGTCTTCAAATCACTTTCTATTCCAAAAACTTGCCCATCATCCATTACTCCGATAACTAATGTTCCGCTTTCACTATTCATAAAACCCGCTACGGCTTTCACTATCACCATCTCAAGGTCTTTATTGACCCTATCATTTCGGAAATCCCACCGTAACGAAGATTTGAATTCTATTGTTGACCTTTCACCTGCCTCAATGAACTCATCGAGTGTCATATCGCGGGGTGCTTCAGTTTCCTGCAACAGTTGATTCATAAAGTCGTTAATTCTCCCTGCTATCAGCACTCTCCTTTGCTTTAAAAAATCCTCATAGCGGTCAATTTCCCAGAGATTTTCATCCATGGGAATGAGTTGTTTCTCCAGAGCACCTGGAAATCTTCTCTCTATTTCCGGGAAATAGTCTTTTGGTATTCTGTTTGAAATCTCCTTGACATTTGTATCTGCGGTTAAGAATACCCTGTTAGCGATTTCATTCATAATTTGTTTATGTATGTTGTTTCGAGAGTCATAGCCACCTTCTTTGCGTAGCCGTGAAGTTGGAAAGATAGGATGGCTTTGGATTGAGTATGGTCTGCTCTGTTTTGTATCCAATGGGATACCATTTAACCAGTCGGTTGCACTGTTGGATTTTACCAAGATGTAAAGCATACGGTAAAGTGGGTGCTGAATAATGCGACCCTCGAGATCACTGGGTTTAACCTCTATTCTGCCTCTCTGGTCAATAATAGCGTCGATCAACTCTTTCCAAGGTTCTGAATTTTATCCACGATGGAGACGTCGGAGTCTAACCGTTGGTCAGTTTGCCCTGTATATCGCCCCCATATATGTGCCGCATAGAGCCAGCGGATAGCATTCTTAAGCGATTCCTCATTTGGGAACCTGTTACCATTTCTGGATATTATACACAACCAATGGGAAAAGGGTATTTATTGAATTCAAATCCTCGGTTGAATCAATAAACGCATGCTTTGGTAGGATGGCAATGAGATAACTGAGAATCGTTTCGAGCTTCGCCCATCCCTCTTTTAATTCATTCGCAGGTGTTTTGTGGATGGTCTCGAAGAGCCCTCTACCCTTCACAATTCCTACGAGACATCTTACCAGAAATCCGAGATCAAAGTAAAAATCTGTTTCCTCGAGTTCTTTTATTTTATCCTTCATTACCCGCCTTGCATGGGGCCATTTCCCTGTCATGTGTGTAAGTGCAAGTTCGGCATCGGTGAGTTTTGTGCCCAAGCTGTTAACGCGATCAAAAACATCTATTGCATCGTCAATAGATGCATCTGGTGGCACGTATTGTACTGGATATCCCCGCTCTAACATATTTTTCAGCTTAGTAAGGTTGTCGTTGTATTGCTGGGCAAGCCCAAGAGGATCCCCACCTTCGGGTGATCCTTGCTTTGCAATCTCGAAGACATTGATCTGATTATCTGGGTTGAAGCAATTTATAACTTCCACCCATAGAGGGTTATTTACCATCAAGAGGGGTTGGTAGTACTGAAAATCACCGTTTTCAAGATTGAAATAGAGGTGTCTTGGATCGTGTTTAATGTCCCTTTCTACATAATATGGTGGGATTTCATCTTGTGTAAAAAGATAGAGAGTTGTCAGCCTTTGTTGACCGTCAAGAATCACCTCCTTCGATCCTAACTTCTCTCGGTCCACCGCGAGATTCTTGATTTCAGGCGGGTTTTCGGTTTTCCAGAAAAGAAGGCTACCAGTAGGATATTTGCGGATAAGTGAGACCATCAACTGCTTTGATTGCTCAAGCGTCCAGACAAATTCCCTTTGAAACTCGGGAAGAACGATGTCCTTCCTTTTTATGCCCGCCATCAACACACCAATATTCATTTTGTTTTTCCTCCTCGCATGAATCTATATTCGGTATTAACTATATTAAAACTTTTCTGATTCAGTTTGGTGTGGTATCCTGCACTACAAATTTCACTTCGTAGTACTTCAACTGGATATTGTCGTTGACAGAAACCGCATAATCAAGCCACTCGTCAAATTCGTTCACAATTATAATCCCTCGGACGTTCTCACCGTTCTTCGCTAAATTACGGTTTTTTGAGTTTGCTTAGAAGCGTAGTAATTCCTAGGGGTGTTCTGTATCCTTCTTTGACATGTTCGGGTTGGCGGCTCCTTACATATTTGATGATTGCGTCTCTATGGGCGGTGTGTTCCTTCTTTTCGTTTCTCAGGTAATACACTATCAAATCTCGCACACGCATCTTCTCTAAATCAACTATC
>CAZOEM010000500.1:0-2698 GCA_964578735.1 uncultured Halobacteria archaeon
GTTGTACAGCGAATAATACAGTGAAGAGATGTTATGATGGTAATTGTACAGATACCGGAATCGGAAACACGAGTAATTGCTGTGCTGATGTTGCCGGCGATGAAAAAGAGTCCAACTGCTCCTGTGGCGACATATGTGTAATTACAACCGGCTGGTGGCGAAATGGTAGTGCGTTTCATCCAACTGATACACCGATACAAGCTGCAATTGACAATGCAATCTCAGGAGAAACGATTTGCGTTAAGGACGGCACGTACAACGAGAACGTGGATGTGGACACGCAATTAACGATCCGGTCGGAAAACGGTGCTGCTTCTACCACTGTTAATGCTTTATATTCAAATGACCATATCTTTGAGGTGATAGTAGATTATGTAAGTATAAGTGGGTTTACGATCGAAGGTACAACGGGATCTTTTCCTGATGGAATACATTTAGATAGTGTAAATCACTGCGAAATCACAAATAACATTGTCTCAAACAACGTTGGAGACGGCATATGGTTAAACGGCTCAAAGAACAACAGCATAGCAAATAATGAAGCATTAAATAATTATCATGGAATTACCCTCTTTAGATCACGTGGAAATATAATATCCAACAATATTGCAAACCTAAACGCAGATATTGGTATTGTTGTACATTATGCTTCAACTAATAATACAATAGCCAATAATATCGTAAAATCTAACATAAATGATGGTATTATATTGAAAGCATCAAGCGATAATAACCGAGTAATTAATAACAATACAGTATATAACAACAAAAGGGGTGTTATTTTAGATGGTTCGGATAATAACACAATCGCTAATAATACCGCTTCAAGCAACAGCTACGGCATATACCTGCTCGATTCAAATAACAACCAGATCTACAATAACTACTTTAACAACACGAACAACGCTCAGGACGACGGAACCAACATCTGGGACATCACGCCGACCGTAGGAGAGAACATCATTGGCGGTTCCTGGCTGGGCGGGAACTATTGGAGCGATTATGACGGAATAGATACAAATGGCGATGGACTTGGGGATACATTACTTCCGTATAACGCCTCTGGAGAGATAATAACTGGTGGTGATTGGCATCCGTTGGTTCAAGAACCATCACCTTGTTTCATAGCAACAGCAGCATATGGCACGCCATTGCATGAAGACATAGACGTATTACGCAAGTTCCGGGACGAATATATGATGCCCAATCCAGCCGGACAAGCAATGGTCAAAATATATTATACCACTAGTCCGCCGGTTGCAGACGTGATAAGGGCGAATGAAGGGCTGCGAACTACGGTACGAGATGGTTTGGTAAAGCCGTTAGTGGATATTACGCGGCTGTTTGTGAATTAAATAGCGACACAGTTTTTCGTGTGCGCAGCTAGACTGCCGCACTTGAAACTCAAAAAAAACAAGACGACTAAAAGAGTAGAGGGGATAGCAGCAAGGGATTTATATGTAGTTAAATCAAATGTGCATATTGTATATATTTATACAAAGACAGAGAGGATAAGAGTCAAGAATGAGGCAAATTGGATTTCACAATCGTGAAAAGGAGATCAAAGAGATCAAAAACCTGCTGGATGCAGAACCATCCTTGATCACGTTTGTCTACGGCCCGATAAACAGTGGAAAAACCGCACTAATTAACCATTTGATCAAACAACTACCAGAGGATTATGTTGTCTTTTACATAAACCTCAGGACTAAATTTTTAGCGAGTTATGATGATTTCATCGAATCGTTATTTGAGATGGAACTGGAGACAGAAGAGACGAATAGGAAGAGGAAAGAAACACTGAAGGAACTGATTTCATCGGTCACGAAGGTTACCGGTATACCGATTAACAGAGAGTTTCTGGATCACGTCTTCAAGGATAAAAAGCCAAAGAACGCTTTCTCGTACATAATAAAACTTTTTGAAGCGGTGAGGGATTCCGAGAAGCAGCCAGTTTTGGTTTTAGATGAGTTACAGAAGATAGGGGACGTAAAAGTGAATGGTCCACTCATCTACGAACTGTTCAACTTTTTCATAGACTTGACGAAGGAGTTGCATCTGGCGCACGTCTTCGTGATTACTTCTGATTCGCTCTTCATCGAACGCGTTTACAGCGATGCAATGCTGGAAGGGCGGTGCAGGTATCTGCTGGTGGATGACTTTGACTGCGAGACAGCCACAACGTTTTTAGAAAAGCATGGTTTTTCGGATGATGAGAAAGCGACAGCGTGGGAATACTGTGGCGGAAAACCGGTGTGTCTTATTGAAGTAGTGAACAGTGAAAAAAGGGAAGATAAAGCCAAAGAGATGCTTATGATTAGGATCAGCGAGATGAAAACCACACTCAAAAGAGTTAAGGAATTAGGAAGCGAAATAGGTATAGAAGACAAGAGTTATTCGGTGCGTTATGCGGAATTGATTGATGCATTAAAACATTTTGCTGAGCGTGAAGAGATAGATATTGAAGAAATGGATGAGATTTCCACGACATTTCTTGTCAAGAAGAACGTGTTGTTCGTTGACCCGGTTAGAGGCGTCATAAAACCACAATCACGGCTTAATCTGCATGCCATCCGGGAACTGATGAATTAATAACCTGTATTTGTATAGCTAACTAAAAAAACCACGAGATTTCTTTTTCTTGTGAAAATCTGTGTAATCGGGTGGTGTGTTGACATGGAAGCTACATCGCGGATTG
>CAZOEM010000501.1:0-2698 GCA_964578735.1 uncultured Halobacteria archaeon
ATATGCTACAAAAGTTACCGAAACGTATAAGCGACTGGAGAGTCACCCTAATGGCTCGCAGATGGAGATAGATATACTACTGGCAAATGATACGGAGGCTGTGGTCGTAGAGGTCAAGACCACACTGAAAGTAGCAGATGTGCGTGCGTTTTTAGAAGATTTGAAGCGATTTACCTTCTTTTTCCCTAGATACCAGGGCTTAAAAATATATATACGGACACAGATTAACACTAATTATTTCAAGTTCTCTAAAAATGTTTTTATCTCTGTAAGCACTTCTGAATCAAAATCCCAATAATGCTTCTGAGCAGCCACACCAACGCTATTTACAATATTAAGCATTGCAGCTAGAAATGTCTGTGCTTTTGCTTTCGCTAAATTATTGGGTGGGGATTCCAATTTCGATACGCAATCAATAAAGGTATTTACACATCCCATAGCTGGATGATCTTTAACCGTCTCTAAACATAAATCTTCCAGCATCCCTGTATCCGAATTACCAGGCATAATAAAAATCCCTATTTTAGGTTTACCGTAGGAAAATTGATTGATGTTTTCAGGGAGTTCAAAGCCTTCCTTTCTCAAAATATCTCTTATACTTGCAAATGCCGCATTAGCATCTTCATCAGCGTCACGAATCACCACAAGAACGTCCACATCTGAAAAACCAGGCATTCTGACCAAGGCAGGTAATTTATTTTTGAATTGTCTTTTTCCACCAACATCTCGTATTTCATAATCGGTAATCCCCACATATTCCAATAACGCATGGAAAAAATTAACCTCGTCTTTTCCTTCAACGGCTAAAACTTTCTTTTGACGAATAATATCAGGCATTAACGCACCTCCCAGCTACTATCAAGAGATGCCACAAGTGTTTTATGGTCATAACTCACTACCTTAAAATCGTAATCACTCCTTTCGATCCTGTACAGCCTTATAATATTACTATTTTGGACCTGCTGAGAATAAGAAGAACTGAAAGCTTTGACACACTCTATCGAATGAGTTGTAGCAAATATCTGAACATTGAATTCTTTTGCTGATTTAAAAATAGCATCCCATAAAATCTCCTGTGATGAGTAGTGAAACCCATTTTCTATTTCATCAATCAAAACAACTCCATTTTGTGTGTCGGAAATAGCTAAAATAATAGATAAAAGCCTAAACATACCATCACCCATAATATTTATGGGTATCAACCGATCAAGACCTATATCACAATATATTATCCCATCGGTACCTAGTGATAAATTATCCAATGATGGCTCTATTTGGCGTAATAACTTAGTGATCCTGTTGGTTCGTTTTGTGATTTGAATGTTATTAAATCTCCTGCCCATATCTCCAGAAATAGTTTTTGCATTAATAAATACGCCTCTTACGAGTTCTTTATAGTCTTTTGGTATATCAACTTCTATTTCTGAGCCTTTCATAAAGACAGTAGTAGTAATTTTTTTAGATTTTTTACCTTTTCCTTTTATCAAGGAATATTCCAAAATTAGACCATCTATTGTAGGTGATAATCCGGAATAACTATCTTTAATATCAATTGTTTCTTTATTAATTGTGGTCTTAGCTATCGTAGCGACAGTTTTCATATTAGGTTTTATTATTAAGTTCCTTTTTTCTTTCGTTTTTTCCAATTCACCGGATATTTTAATAGTTGAGTTGACATCCAATTTGTTAAAAATCAATCTCCATGAATTTTCATCAACTATGTTAAAATCTCTAAATGTATTTATTCTTAAAGGCAACTGTGGATTGGTTGGGCCTGTGAGAAGAAATATGCCTTCGAGAAGGGTAGTTTTACCACAATTATTTTTCCCGACAAATAAGTTTACACGTCCAAAATCTTCTATCATTAAATGTTTTATTCCTCTTAAGCCTTCGATCGTAATTTGTTTATACATATTTTACCCTATGTTGTTGTAATATAAATAGCTGTACTATACCAAGCGTAGATAATAATGAACAGATAAAAATGTACCACCTGCTATTACTGTTATGTTTCTTTTATTAACTACCGACTCGTTAACCAAAACGCTGTAAGAGTAATCTAGTTTTTCTTCCTCATCATAATTCTTGATTCTACCTACATTCCGCACTTTAATATTTTATAGATTGTATACACTTTTACTATATTGTGGGCTATGGCATCATGCTCGCCCTGTTTATGGTGCTTGCAATATACACAGTTGTCTCAGTGACAATACCAACAGGAACTGTCGAATACATCATTCTTACGCCAGCACCTGCGTTCCCCGTGTTTGAATTCAAATACCTGTTTAGAGACTTGATTTACATGACCTTTTTCGTGGCACTGGGAGAGGAGGTGCTATTTAGGGGTCTGGTTCAGCGCAACTTGACGAACACCTATGGCTGGAAAATAGGTTTATTAAGTGCAGGATTCCTTTTCTCTGTGATGCACTTAACATGGCGGTCCGTTCCCGAGCTTGGATTTACATTCTTTGCCGGCATTCTGTTTGGATATATTTATTATAAGACTAAAAGTCTCGTAGCACCTATTGTTCTGCATGGGGTCAATAATGTGATGTTAGTAGCAATAATGCCGTACTTATTTAGTTGATTTGATGAAAATGTATTTGTTTAGCTCCTTTTTACAGACCACAAGATTACACTGATTTCCACAAACCTTTTCTTAAAAAGAAAAGCTTTACCAAAAGAACTTTTTTTC
>CAZOEM010000502.1:0-2697 GCA_964578735.1 uncultured Halobacteria archaeon
TTATGCCTGGTTACTATAGCAATGGCGTCAGCACCGTTGATTGCTTCATTGAGGTCTTTGGTGAACGGAATATCAAAATCTCTTACATAGGGGTCATGAAGTACTGGCTTTGCTCCTTTTTCTACTAATCGTTCATAAAGTGGTCTCGAAGGTGTATTTCTCGTATCATCGGAATTCTCAAGAAATGCAACACCTAAAATAGCTATCTTTGCACTCTCTAATTCCAGTCCCGCATCATTTAAGCCTTCCTCCACTAGATTTGACATGTGAGTCGGCATCCACATATTTAATTCTCTGCTTTTTACTATTATCTGGGGGTCAACCTTGAACGTACCATATGTATCCACTCCATACTTTAACAACCAAGTATCCTTTGGAAGGCAATGTCCACCAACACCAGCGCCTGGGAAATGCATAGTTCTTATTGGATTGGCAGATGGATTTGACGGGTCATTCGGCAATGTATTAACCAATTCTCGTACCTTAAACACATCCACGCCTAAACTTTCACACATCAATGCCATTTCATTTGCAAATGCGATATTTACATCCCTATAAGCATTTTCCGCTACTTTTGATACTTCCGCTGTTAGCACGTCTGTTGGATATAAACCCGCTTTTACAATCTTTTTATACAACTCTATGGCTCTTTTGGCGCTCTCTTCATCTATGCCACCAATAATTCGAGGATAATTGACGATGTTATGAAGTAACCGTCCCACCATAACTCGCTCATAAGAGAAAGCAAGCGCGAAATCTTTTTCTGCTCCCAGCCCTGATTCCTCTTCCAGTATCGGTTTTACAACGTTTTCCGTAGTACCAGGAGCAACGGTAGATTCGATAACGACTAAGGCATCCCTTTTCATGTACCTTCCAACGTGCTTGCTCACTTCTTTAAGGGATTCATAACGTGGTATTTCATGTTCATCCGTAGGCGTTTGCACGTCTATCAGAATAGCCTCGGCATCGTTACATTCGGAAAAATCATCGGTGACTCGAAACGTTCCCTTTTTTACTACTTTCTCTATGAGTTCGGATAAACCTGGCTCGTCTCCGCCAATCGGATTTTTCCCTTTATTTAGCCAATCTATTTTCCAGCCAGAGCGTTTTGACCTTCTTTGAATCCCTACTACGTTAAATCCATCTACATCTGCAAATAGAGCAGCCGCTGGTATCCCCACGTATCCCATCCCGACAACAACTATCTTCTTCTTCATCATATTTTTTGGTAAAGCTTTTTGCTTGCAAAAAGGTTTGTGTTAATCTTGTGTAATCTTGTGGTTTCTACTTCTTTCCCGCATTCACAGACATAAACTAATTTCTCATCATCTTCTCTAATAATCCTACTCAGTTTCCGTCCACAGGAGCATACAAAGCCTTCCAGTCTCGCAGGATTGCCATACACCAACCCAAAAGGTGGGACATCCTTTGTCACTACGCTTCCTGCACCAATCATCGCATACTCACCTATGGCAACACCACAGATTATCGTTGCATTCGCGCCTATACTTGCACCTCTCCTGACCATCGTAGAGCCCATTTTATCCTCACCCCAAGTAAACGCCCTAGGATTTAAATCATTCGTAAATGTAACCCCTGGCCCAATAAAAACATCATCCTCTATTGTTACTCCCTTATATACCGAAACGAAATTCTCTATTTTCACATTATCGCCGATCTCCACCTCTAAATCTATATAAACGCCTTTCCCGATAGTGCAGTTCTTACCGATCTTCGCTTTCTCCCGCACATGGACGAAATGCCATATCTTCGTCCCCTCTCCTATCTCTTCACTCTCCACTATCGCCGTCGGATGCTTAAACATCATTTCCCCTTCTCCTTTATCTCTTCTACTATTCGCAAATTCAATACCGCTTGCTCCGATGTAACCGGGAATTGCTCGCCCTCTTTAATGCATCCAACAAATGTTTTTAGCTCCTCTTTCAACGGTTCAACCTTGTTCACAAGCACTTTCTCTATTATGTTCTCTTGAACATATCGTGAATTATTTTCTCTATACTTCTGCGGTTTCCTGTAAATATAGACATCTTGATTCATGAAATCACCGTCAATTGAAAATCCCTCATCTTCTATGTATATAGACCTTATTTTCTTGCATCCGATTCTGCTCGCAGATAACGAAACGGCACAATTGCCAAATCGTGCAATCGCCGTGCACAGGTCAGCATCCCAGACCGAATTCAACTCGTAACTGATACCATTCATAAGATAGTTCCAAACTAAATCTATGTCATGTATCATCAGGTCTGACACAACGTCCGCATCTGTTATTCGCGATGATGCTGGATTATGTCTTCTTATCTCTACATATCTTGGACTTTTTATAAGTTTCTTTATTTCCCCCACTATCGGATTAAATCGTTCGATGTGTCCCACTCCTATAACTAAATCATCCTTTACTTTTATATCCTCCAGAAGCTTTTCTCCTTCTCTCGATGTTAAACTAATAGGTTTCTCAATCAAACAGTTAATCCCTTTTTCAATTGCCTTCTTCGCTATCTCAAAGTGATACTTCGTTGGTGCGCAGATGCTCACGGCATCTACCTCCTTTAACAAGAGAGCCATGGAATCGCTAACAATTACCCCCTCTCCATACTGCTCTCTCATCCTCTTTACCGCACCGCCATTAACATCATAAATGTAAACCTTACCAACGTCTTTCAATTCTGAATATAC
>CAZOEM010000503.1:0-2694 GCA_964578735.1 uncultured Halobacteria archaeon
TTTATCGCCGGTAACTATTATTACCTGATCAAACTTATCTTTAATACTATTTACTATTCCTGCAAGTATGTCATCAGCTTCAAAACCATCTTTTTCTAAATAAATAATATTAAAGGCATCCAGAACCTCTTTAATTAAATTAAACTGTCTTGATAAATCTTCAGGCATCTTTTTTCTATTTATTTTATACTGATCGAATATTTTATGTCTGAATGTTGGAACCCTACTGTCAAATGCACATATTATTGTATCCGGATGCTGCTCTTCTATAAGTTTTAACAGCATATTTGTGAATCCTAAAACAGCGTTGGTTATAACACCGGAAGAAGTGGAAATACTATCAGGAACTGCATAGAAGGCTCTATACGCAATATTGTTTCCATCAATTAAAATAACTTTATTATTCCTACCACTTTTCAATTAAAACTCCTAAAGCTACTTCTTCAAAACCAGCCAGTAAATAAATATTTTTTAGTTTAACCATGTTCACGCTAAAAGATTAGGTCTTTAAAGATTTTTAATAATTTTTATTAGCACCTGGTAAAAAAAATGATACCTTCGTGTAATCTTATATATTATAACATTTAATAATAATAATAATTTTATAAATCAAATTCTCATGAGTAGCGAAATTCCATAAAGTAATTTTCTATTTTTCATCATATTTTATTACATCCCTTCTCTTTAAAAATTTCTTTAGAGGCGAGCTTGCATTTTCGCACAACAGTTTATGTATAAAAGAATTTGCCGTAACAAAGTATAGGCAAATTTGGGTTAAGACGATAGCCGAAACCAGATATGTGTCTGTTAGGTGACACGAGCGATAGCGAGGGTGAGTAACCCGAAGGATTGCGGAGAGTTTCCCGAACCCTCTATTCATAGGCAGTTCTCTCCTTTTTTCAAACTCCGTAAACTTTTATATCTGTTACTTGATCTTATTGGCTATCTTTTCCAGTTCCTCAATATAATTATAAAATTCGGCTACGCTATAGCTAAACACTGTCTCCATCAACTCATAAAATTTTGTCTCTCTGGTCGCATTCGCTAGACGTTTAAGACCATCTGCGATCTGAGATCTGTTAATAGGTCGATTGTGGATATCTAAACCTGTTTTCAATGCTTTAACAGCGTCATCAATTACTGCACAAATTGTTTGAATTTGCTGGTTCGCCTGACTTACTCCAGCACCAAAAGTAAAGGTTCCTGTTTGATGATATTTAGGGAAGTCAGAAATTTTGGATTTCAAATCTAACAACTCCTTAACAATCTTCCCTGCTCTCATTCCACCAAATATTCCCATTTTATTCTCCTCCTTTTTCCTGGCTGATTTTCATTCTGTTTTTATACCCACTTTAAGTACAATGGGGGTCAAAATCGTCATGATGATGGAAATCCGAATCATGCCACCAATAAAATTCCTGATTGTTTCACTTAGTCCAAATGTACTACGGAAATCGACAAAGTAATTACCTATTTCAAGAAAAATATAGGAAAACGCCGCCAGCAACATACCACCTATACTTATAACATACCCGAGTCCTGTGAGTTTTCCTTTTCTTTCTCTTCCATCTTATCGTCTTTTTCATTTAAATTCCACAAGCTTCTATATCTTCGGGGCAAGGACAATTTCGCCTAACGGTTCAGCATATGCAAGTTTGCGAAGCAATTTAGGCATCAGCCGCTTACGCCGTGTTATCCGAAGTCGCCCGTCTTTGTTAGTCAACTGCTCTTGGCAGTGTTATCCCGAAAGGTCAAAGAACCACTTACCAAAAGCGATGGCCTCTGGAAACTTTCCCTCTGGGATAAATACCCAACCATTCTGCACAAGCAAAAAGAACCAACCTGGTTTCAGAAACGATAATACCTGTCTGAAGAACATTTGCTTCTTCTCGGATGGATAGTCATCTATCACAAATAGTGAGACTATGTTATCAACCGAATTCTTCGCTAGTTGAAGACCAAAAATGTTCTGCTCCCAAACAATGTCCATTCTTCTTCTGGCAGAAGTTAGAAAAGGAGAAGAAAAATCCACCCCAATGATGTTTCTGACTCCCACAACTTCCGCAAACAAACCCGTGCCACAACCCAAGTCTATTGATACAGTGGCCTCTTGGGATAGATAAGATTTCGCTATTGTGGCCACTCGATTAATAGCTTCCATTCTCCCTGAGCTTCTACTACGAGAATCAAATTTCTCAGCATTTTTCGCGTTCCAGAATTCCATTATATCATCACGCATGTTTATGTCACCTCAAACAGAGTATCACACCTACAAAAAGGTTTCTTTCTGGCAATTTCGCACAACGTTTTCGATATAAAAGAATTTCTGCAAAGCAGAATTTGGACAGAGCGAATCGTAGTCTTTTACACTGTGTTATACACTGTCGGTAAAGGAATATCTTATTTCTCAACATGCTTATTTTTAACACCTTGGTTTTCTAAATTTAGGAAAAAACATACCAACTTTTCGTTTATATTCGACATATTCCTCTCCAAATTGTTCTATTAATGTTTCCTCTTCAGCTTTTGCAGTTGGGAAAATGCCAATAATCATACAAAGAGTAGGGATTAACAACCAATAACTAAGAAGAATTAAACTCAATCCTGCTAAAATAAAGATGTAGGATGTATACAGAGGATGTCTTATAACTGCATAAGGGCCTTCTTTAATCAACTTATGCTCCTCAAGTGTGC
>CAZOEM010000504.1:0-2693 GCA_964578735.1 uncultured Halobacteria archaeon
CCTAATTCAATTTTCTGGAAAAATGCTTAAATTGGCAAATGGAGAAAAATCAAGTACAGGTTAATATACATAGATGATGAAGCGTTATCTAGCACTCTTTGCAAGATACTGAAACTGCAATCTGGAGATACAAAAGCGGTTACTTCGCCAAAAGCGAGGGAATTTACGGCTGGTGAATAAGAAGCGCCAAAAGGAAGCAGAATCCAATCCTCGCTCTGGTATGTATCCTGAACACCCCTCCGTTTGAATACCATTCCCTCTCTCGGTTTCTTCAAAGGGGTATCCCGCCATCCCTCGTCCTCGTACATTGAATCACCATATATGACGACATCTACGCGCCCACTCTCATCTTGCAATATCATTTCACCTCCACTATTAACGCAACGCAAAGTGCCCCTCTGCTTGCAGTTGTCTCACTTCAGGATCGAAATCAGTTCCGCTCAAAAAACGACCGATTTTTGAGTTGATATGCCTATGTCAACAACCCCACCAAAAACCGCACATAATTCTCTAAATCCGCTATTGCAACGTTTTCATCAGCTCCATGTGGGTTACAATCCACGAAACAGCCAACGCCAAAAGCGCAAACCGGCTGATTCGTCCTTTGAACTGCATATGCAACATCCAAACCACCCTGCACACCGATTATGGGTTTATAAACGCCAAATGCATCAGATACTGCATCCTGCACCCGCTTTGTCCATTCACCGCTTTGCTTGGAGAACATAGGTGGGAATCCAGGCTTACACTGCAGCCCTACCTCTACTCCATGCTTTGCTTTTATCTTTTCTACTGCATCCTCGAGCTCCTTTATCACTTCCTCTATCTTTTCCTCCGGGATATATCTCCGATCACCACGTAAGGTACAGCTCGGCGGTATTACATTCTCCTTTACACCACCAGAAATCATAGTAACATTAAAAACCGGCTTTATGTGCTCCTGCCCGGTCAGTTCTGTCATAATAGGGCCGCAGGGTGCTTTCGATTCCCTTCTCTCTATCCCCCTTTTCAAACCCTCTAACTCGCTCATCACCAGCATTGCCTTTTCTATTGCATTCACACCTGAAAAAGGAATGGAGCTGTGAGCGGATTTACCATATATCGTCATCGCCCAATTCATTACCCCGTTCGTTGCTATGCATACACCTTCGTTATCGCCATCCATACAGAGTAAATAATCTCCTTTTAGTAATCCGGAATCAGCAAAGAAACACAACCCTGAGTAGGTCCCTAGCTCTTCATCCGTGGTCAATGCAACCCTGAGATCATACTTGCTCTTTAAGTCCTGATCTTTCATCACAAGTAACGCAGTTAAAAGCGATGCGACACTGCCCTTTGAGTCCGCTACACCGCGTCCATATATCCGACCGCCTTTGAGTACAGGGTCAAAAGGCGGCGTGCTCCAACCCTCACCTGCGGGAACCACATCTAAATGCGTGTATATATCTACACTTTCTTTTGCACCACAATCTTTAGTAGCGAGGAGGTTCACTCTCTCGCCGCTTAACTCCGCACTCTTTTGCCTTGCTTCGTAAATATCCGCTGGCATCTCTATCCGTTCGCATTCAAACCCTAAATCGTCAAACACTGGTATAAGCCAATCCACTATCTTTCCGTAATTCTCTCCCGGCGGCACAGATGTTGGTATCCGGACCAATTCCTTGAGCGAATCTATAAGATACTTCCTCATCGCCAAATCCACGTCTTTGCTTTCTTCCATCGTTATGTATATAAAGTATGACCTTCTTTTGTTTTATAACATATCCTTTCTTTTGGTAAAGCTCTTCTTTAAGAGCATAGGCATTTTGACTAAAGTAAAGGGACATATAGAGATGCGAGACAAATTTAGCTGTATTCTGGTTGATTGGAACTATGCGTATGATCTTTGCAAGGATGTACGAGACAAGATAAAGGAAGCGGGATTCAAGCCGGATGTTATAGTTGGCGTGGCAAGGGGCGGCTGGTACTTAGCACGAGTACTTTGCGATTTCTTCTTGCTTAAGGACCTGCTCAGCTTGAAGATGGAACACTGGGGTGTAACGGCCACAATTACTGGTACCGCGGAACTGAAATACGGGCTTGACGATGCGGCACGGGCGAACCTAAAGGATAAGCGAGTATTAATAGCCGATGATATAACTGACACCGGTGACAGCATAAAGCTTGTTGTTGATTATATTAACACTATGGGCGCAAAAGAGGTAAGAACCGCAACAATGCAGCATAAAACTTCCTCCTCGTTCATTCCCGATTTCTACGGCGAGTTAATGAAAGAATGGAAATGGGTGGTATATATCTGGAGCATCCAGGAGGACATGATGGACTTACTGGGGCGGGTGATTGCTAATGGCGTGCTGAGCATAGAAGAAATAAGAGCTGCTATGAATGACGAATTTGACTTCTACGTGCCATATCACCTTCTAAAAGAGGTATTAGGAAATATGGAATATCACGGTAAGATAAAAAGAAAAGAAGAAAGGGGGAAGGTTATGTGGGCAAAGAAAGAAGAAAAGGAATGAAAGGAGTGCCGAGCTAAATGCATACTCTATATACCTCTTTGTAAAATCAGTATTCCCACTAAACCGACAAGATTCACACTCGTATGTGAAGAAGCCGCGACTCTCGTCTTTGCAAGACATCATCTTGTTGACTTCTTTGATTTCGACATCGCGGAGGTTATCTTTTTCTGCGAG
>CAZOEM010000505.1:0-2692 GCA_964578735.1 uncultured Halobacteria archaeon
GTTATCGATGGATGGATTGTAGTAAGACTGAAAAAGGGTTTGCCAATTCCACCGATAGGCACATATAAAATAAAGGAGTTATCGAGGTTGGAGATCGGTGTCAAAGTCTAAGCTCTCCCCAGTTTCTTGGACAGAATTAGTGAAGCGACTTCGCCAGCTTGGTTTCGATGGACCTTATCAGGGAGGGAAGCATCCCTATATGATAAATGATAATCTGGTTCTGACTATTCCAAATCCACATCGGAAAGAGATCAGCGTTGACCTTCTTTCACGAATCCTAAAACAGGCAGGAATTACAAGGGTGGAATGGCTTGAAAAATGACAGCACAGTTAGAAAGTAAGGCTTTCCCTCAAGGTGGCTTTTATATCATGCGCCATAATGATTTATACATGATCATAGATTGCGTTCCTGCTAACCCTAAAGCTCCCTCGGGGCATAAACATAATAGCAGACTGAGCTTTGAACTCTTTGCTCAGGATAAATCGTTTATTATTGACCCCGGTACGTATGTCTATACTGCGGACAAGGAGATGCGGAACTTGTTCCGAAGCACTAAGTATCACAATACCGTGGTCGTGGACGGTGAGGAGCAGAACAGATTCGATGAGGATGCGCTTTTTGCAATGGGATTCGATGCCACCGTCAAGGTGAATAGATGGGTAATGGCCGAGAACTATGATCTCCTTGATGCTGAGCATAACGGTTATTCACGTTTGAATGTCGTTCATAGAAGACTGATATACTTTAATAAAGAAGAACAATATTGGGTGATAAAGGATATGTTGACGGGAGAAGGAGGCTATAAACACAAATTCGATTTGTATTTTCATTTCGCACCGATGGACCTAAAAAAAGAGAAAGACGAATTGGTTATAGAAACCGAAAATAAAACCGGTGCAAATATCGCGATTGCGCCTTTAGAGACAGACGAGCTAAAACTGGCGATTGAAAACGGATGGGTATCGTATAGCTATGGAAAGAAACTAGAAGCGCCTATTGTTAAGTACTCGAAGACTGCAGAAGTGCCGGCTGAGTTTGTTACGATTATTGCTACCGGTCGGGTACCTTCAGTGGAGGGAATAGGGAGGGATATGAAAAGTTTGCGGGGCTCTATGGCAGAGATGGATGTAGAAAAGGGTTCATGACATCGCACCAATCTTTTCGAACTTTTTTCAAAATATCGTGGTCAGAAGTGGCAATCCCAATGCGAGTTCAATCAGCTTCACTAGTCAAAACCCTTCTCAATCTCTCCCTTTCTCCACTATTTTCGACATCAAATGCTTTTAATCCTTCCCATTTCGCGGCTCGGATGAGGCTTTTATCTGCTGCCAAAATTATCGGTGAAAGACTGACGATGCAAGAAACGAGCTGAAGTGCATCATCCGTAGATATGTGATGAGTCAAAATCTTCTCGATTATTGCTTCGATGAAGTCATTTGAAAATTTTACAAATGTTATGCCGTTCAAAACATCCGAAAAGAGCACAGAAATAACAAAATCTCTTTCTTCCTCACTTATCTGCCTCTTCGCAACTTTCTTATCTATTGCCGCAATTGCTTCTGCTAAAGTCCAGTAAGATGTGACTATTTCGTTACCTCTTTCAAAAACCTCATTTACTACATCGGAGCCACTCTCTTCACAGTATCTCTTTACAAGAGCGGATGTATCCAGATAAATTCTCATTCCTTATGCTTTCCTTTGTTCTCTCACAATCTCAGATAGCGGCACACCTCTGGATAGTATCTTCCTAACTCGCTCTAAATCGTTACTTTCCGTTCTTCCGACTTTAATGCCTAATTTCTTTGCTATTTCTTCGATTTCAACGCTTTTTGATGCAGAGAAACCGATTTTAACATTTTTCCCTGGAAGTTCCGCAAGAGTTTCCTCTACTTTCATAACTTATTGTTTTAGTTTATAAGTATAAAAACATAGTTGTTTCATTTATAATCATAAAAAACCACTCTTTAGAAAAGAAAGCTTTCCTAAAAATGAAACAAATATTCACTAAAAGCGGAAACATTGTAACAGAAGAAGTTCCTGCACCTGTATGCCAGGATAACGAAGTTCTGGTGTGTAATTTCAATTCGCTGATAAGTGTAGGCACTGAAAGTGCCTCTTTACATAGCGGCGGCAAAGGTATAACGGGAATTGCATCAATGGCACTAAAGAATCCCGAGTTAGCACATAAAGCGATAGAAATGGTAAAACGAGACGGAATAAGCAAGACTATTGATCTTATCAAAGGACAAACAGGCAAACTGTCCCCTCTGGGATACAGTAGCAGTGGTCTCGTATAGGAAATAGGTAAAACTATTACAGATATTGCCGTTGGCGATAGAGTTGCATGTGCGGGTGCAGGCTATGCCAATCACGCAGAAATCGTTAGCGTACCAAGAAACTTACTTTGTAAAATGCCGGATAATGTTGATTTTGACGAAGCGGCATTTACAACAATAGGTGCGATTGCCATGCAGGGCATTCGCAGGGCACAGGTCCAATTTGGAGATAACGTTGCAGTTATAGGACTGGGTTTACTTGGTCAGATAGCCTGCCAAATATTAAAAGCCACTGGTGCTCATGTCATTGGCATAGACGTCATGAAAGAACGAGTGGAACTCGCAGGAGAACTCGGGGCAGATATATGCTTTACTGCGGGAAAAGAGGCTGTTGATAACGTTTTTAAATATACAG
>CAZOEM010000506.1:0-2687 GCA_964578735.1 uncultured Halobacteria archaeon
GGGGGGATGATATATTTTTCCTTAAAATCTAAAAAAATTACTTTATAAATGCCTGCTAAATGCAACGAAGTATTTGTCTTTCCACCACTGGTAGGCATTTTAAGGTAAAAAACTCGCTTATTACTTTTCAAGGCATGTCTCAGGCTTTCTCTCGCTTCTTCGAGCATCTCTTGTCTGTATCTATTCAATTTGTTTTTATCTATTTCCTTTCTGTATTCATCCTGCTTTTTATCAAATTTCTCTTTCATTCTTTTCAAAATATTCTGATCTATGCGGCTATTGAATTTAGGAAGATCGTTTTTTACGGCCTCTAACTCATTATAAGCATAGGATGTAGCAATAAAATCTGCTACCACAAGGAAAGAATAAACCAAGTTGTATAGGATAGAAAGAGAAGAACTTTTTGTTGATTCTAACTGGTCCAGAAATTTTTTACTAAGACCACCATATTCATCTCCAAAACGGTTGATTAGTTCCTCTAATCTCTCGTCACTGAATCCGAACATCTTAAGAAGGCGCAAAGAAGTAATTAATGGTTTTTCAAATTTTTCACTTTCTAAACATGATTCATGTGGATTCTGAAGACGTGTGTGATGACCGAGTATTAAATAAGGGATGGTAAGAATAGGTAGGTTATCTTCAACTTTATAACGTTCTAGGAATTTTGTGGTTAGTATAAACGCTCCGGGATAAGAATGTTGAGTGGTAGTTCCTTTAGGCATTTTAATATCTCTTAGCGCTTTGTTACCTAATTTTTCTACTTGGAATTTTGGATTGACTTTACCAATATCATGGAATAATACTAGATCATGGAGGATTACTTTAAACTCGCTGTAATTTATGCTCATTGAGAATTCCTTCTTCAATTCTTCAAAAAGGTTACGAACAATATCCTCTTGACTTTCTAAAAGATACTTGAAAATAGTCCATGTTTTCTCAACATGCTCATCGTATAGTTCCTTTTTATCCACATCTCTATGTGCATAAATAGGATAGACTGTCACCCCATATTCAAACTGCCCTCTGCAAATTATATCCTCAAACATCTAAAAGACCTAAAAACATACGATCATGTTCCCATCCTCATCAGCATAGTAAGAGTATTCATCTTTTCTATTTGGCATGACCTCCATTACCGTCTCTATGCTTCTATCTTTGAGTAAAAAATTCCTGAATCCCGTAAACTCGCGATCTGGAGTTTGGGAAAATGGCACATTGCTAAGGATGAAAATTCTAAATGGTCTTGATTTCCTTCTCTCAATCCCAAGTCCTCCAAAATTTTCCTCTTTTACTGTTATTTTATGATTAGAAACACCATCTCTTGGAACAACACAGTTAGTAGGAAAATACTTCTCCATATCTGATGGTTGAAGCTTGCTGGTCGTTATATCTCTAAGAGAATATCTTAATGGAAAATCGTTTTTCCCCATATATAACGAATAATAACTGATGTGGTTTCGGAATAGCAGCTCTAAACCTTCTCGAATATCTTTTGCTTCTTCTTGAACTCCGACCTTTTGTAACAACTCTTTTATATCCTCTATGAGCTTTTTGTCTTTAACGCTTGACTCAATTTCTATATACAGCCTATATCTCGGTTTTACCAACAATTCTTGCTTAATATTCACTATCCTTCCCGGACGACCACCATAATGACAATTGTAGGTTATTGTCTTTGTTTCTATATTCTTTAAAGGTTCTACGCCTACTTTTGTATCTCTAAATGTTTCTAAAGTCTTTCGAAGGCCATACCCCACAGTAGCTCCTAATAGACCAATTATTGCTGTCTTTGGAGGTATCATAAAGGTAAGCAATCCTCCAGTATTGGAAAATGGCTTGTTAAAAGCTCCAAACGCCGATTCTATGTCAATGCACAGCAGGCTCATGTATAATTCCCCTCTCTTAATCCTTTGAAGAGTTCAACTCTGCCTCTAGTTACTTCTGGCGGCATCTCCTTCATCAAACGTTCTGACTTCATTTAAATGCTTATAATCTACGGTTAAACCGTTCTCTTCGGATTTAAAGTTTTTTATTTCGACAGACCCCTTGTCATAATGGACTTCTATTTTTTCAATATGGTTTTCAAATTGCTTCAACCGACTTTTTACTTCAGCAAAATCAAGGACTAACTTTTTTACTCGCTCCTTAGGATCGGTAATCTTTTTGCTTTTAACATCTATCAAATGCTTGAGTTCACCCACATTTACAGATACCCCTTTTTTAAATTTTGCCATGACCAATACTTTAGCTTCGGTTTTTTTGCTTGTGGATCGTCTAAGATTTGTTCCTTGTATTAATCCTTCTTTAAGCATCTCCAAATCGCCCCCTTTCAGGAGTTTTGGAGCATGATTTGGGTTTACTGTTATATCATAGGCTATGACTGCATGATCAACTACATGCTCTTCGCCTGTTGTTTTCTGTTTACCGTCACCAGTTGAGAAAGGGGTTCCGATTTTCAAATTAATTATATCCGCACCGATTAGGTCAAGACCATAGCTAATTTGTACAGGGCCATATATCTGTTTATTATCTTCTTGAAAACTGAAAGTCCCCCCAAATATTCTACAATCAGGACTATGTTCTATTAAATTCACAAAGGCTTGATTGTTTATCGTACTACTCAGCTTTTTCGTATCTTTCCCAGGCTTTGTTTGCTCCATCTTTTCTCTATTTTCACTGGAGCTTTT
>CAZOEM010000507.1:0-2686 GCA_964578735.1 uncultured Halobacteria archaeon
TTATTTGCTTGAATTATCAGGGAGATATGTTCCACGTAAATTACCAAAGAGCCAAAATCTTTTCTTCTATCCCCTTCTGGAATCATGCTTCTTCTTATGTAGGTACCTAAGGCAAGTGAAATCGTGAATACTGACAGAACAATAAGAATAGGGGACAATCGAACCCCAAAGCACTTTTTTACGAGGCCGTCTAACAATTCAAAATCGAGTGGAAGCGAAAGGCAAATAGAGCTTTAAATCCAAAAAGAAGCGAAATTTTTAGTGCAAAAGCAATTGCGGGACAGCCACTATACAAAAGAAAACCTGTGCTAAAAGAAAATCTTTCAAGTATCTCCTCTTTGCTTAACAATGAATCATATCCCTAAACATTAACGCGCCAAATTCCTTAAGTTCTTTCACCATCTCCTTCACCGGCGACTCCCGCGTATCCGGTACGTTCTCTTTATAGGTCAACCCCATTATCAACACCTTAGAGCCTTTGATTACCTCTCCCACTTCATTCAATCCTTTAATTGCCATTTCTGCTACATGCTTCGGCATATAATCATTAATCGCTCGCCCTGCTAAAATCACCTGTGGATGATACCCTAACTCCTTCGCTTTATACACCAGGTAGTAAGGATCGACAGGAATGCAGTGTCCACCAACCAAACCAGGCTTATAAGGCTGGAAATTCCATTTCGTAGATGCTGCATCCAAAACTGATTTTGTATCCAAATGCATCTTATGGAATATTATCGCCAGTTCGTTCATCAATGCAATATTCAAATCACGCTGGATATTCTCTATTACTTTTGCCGCTTCGGCTGTTCTTATGTCTTTGGCTTTATAGACATTGGTAATCAAACTGTAAAGCGCAGCTAATCGTTCTGTTGTATCATCGTCCATGCCCGCAACGATCTTCGTTATCTTTGTTAAATCATGCGCTTCATCACCCGGATTTATCCTTTCGGGCGAATAACCGATGTAGAACTCAATACCGCAATTCATCTTTGATTCTCGTTCTAAAATGGGTGCAACAACTTCTTCTGTAACGCCTAGATAAACTGTTGATTCTAAGACTACCGTGGCACCTTGCTTTAGATTCTCGCCGGCAGTTTCAGCCGCGGATTTGACATATCGCAAGTCAGGCTCCTTCGATTTCGTTACGGGTGTAGGCACAGCAACAATAACAAAATCCGCCTGTTTTACCCTAGAGGGGTCTGCAGTGAATTCTATGTTGCCTTTGTTGTTATTTAGCAGTCTTATCTTTTCGTTATCTACGTCAAAGCCAATTGTCTTCAAATGCTTGGAGAACGCCTTCGCTAACGGTAAGCCTACGTAGCCCAATCCAACAACGCAAACGGTTTTGTGTTTCATTTTATTTTATTTCTCCTTTCTATTTTGGTAAGATTTCAAATCCTAAATTTATCTCCTCAAAATGAGCATCACCTGTGAACGCCTTATTTATCACCAATTCTTGCATTAGAACAAAAGAGGTTAAGTCAGTGAAAGAAATATCTGGCTTATTTGACAACGCCAGCCACGCCCACGTATCTACAAAAATCCGTTTATTTGATGCCATAGATATATTTATTGTGCCTCTCCGCCAGATCAGAAGGACCTTCACAGATTCCGATTACCTTACTTAAGGGATCTTCCCTCCCTTCCTTTTCCCTTTCTTCTACTAATCTCTCTCTCTTCGCCTCCAAAAACTCGACAAAATCAGTAACCTCTTTAAGGCTCTCTTCTGGCAGTGATTTTATCCTTTCTACGATGTATTCCCCCTCTAACATTTTTATCACCCTAATACCAATTCGCCTGATGCTTAAATAAACTTTTTGATTGTGATGATTTATCCCTTGCTACTTCTCTTGTGTTAATTGGTGCGGCACAGTCTAAAAAGTCAGTGATTTATCAACGCGGAGATCGCCGAGTACGCAGAGTTTTAAGACGGTTCCAACCATTACTTGTTTTTTCTGATGCCTCTGCGCTCTCTGTGTGCTCTGCGGTGAAATTCAAGGATATAGCAATTTCACTGGAAAAATCGACTGTGCCATTGGTGCAATATAAATGCAGTATTTGCTTTGTGTTCATGGATGTATCTAACTAACGAGGATAGCCCTACCAACAAAGCCAAGGAGCTTTCCAATTATCGTGCCGATGAAAATTATGCCAGTGCCTTTAGCTATAGCGTAAGCATTTTTTAGTAAAGGTTTTTGCTTGCAAAAACGTTTTTTTGCAGGCTTTGGGTTACTACTTCGGACATTTAAAACTCCCCTATTTTTTCTAAAGTTTTATAATTTTTGGCAAATTCTTTCGCATCATCGTCATCTGACAGGAATATCTTATCATCGGCATCTATACAGAGAGTAGTGGCGAAGCATCTGCTATGGGCATTGAATTAAGGTCAAAGTTCCTTTAGCTCCGCTTCAATTAATTTCTCATCCATACGCAAAACAAATCCCCTCCGCTTCAACTCTTGATGAAACTCTTGCAGTGTAATCTCTGCTTCTTCGGCAGCAGCACCCTGAGAAAGGGAACCGTTCAGATAGCCCTCTATTGTCTTTTCTATTTTGTAGTCCCTTCTTAAGAATCTCGTGCATTGCCTCAGAAATAAACTTTTCAGTTATTTTCCATTTTATTTCTTAATTTTTGTAGCTTCCGCTGCACTGTGCGTCGAGTAGAGCACTGGCGCAGTAGCCTT
>CAZOEM010000508.1:0-2686 GCA_964578735.1 uncultured Halobacteria archaeon
TGCATTCGATGCGATTGCTGTGACGTTGTGCTCACCCACCACATCCGCAAGTAACATGCATTTAGCTTCCAGTACACTCTCGTTCGTCAGTACGAGCGTATCATTCAGATACCAGCTCACGTTCACCGCCTGACTTACCGTAACGTTAAATGCCCTCCAATTGCAGACTATGTCGTCAACATACGATAAGGGTGCGGAGGAAGTGTGCGGAGGAAGTGATTTCTGGTGGTGCGAGAGAAACACCGTTGCAAGTAGAATTGCAGATTCCTGTATCTACCCATTTCGTATCGTTTATGCGGTAATTACAGCTTCCTGCGGAACATTCATAATCCCGGTATTCCTGTTCCTTCTGCTCTTTCTCTTTGCATTTATTCACGTCTACCCATCGCGTGTTACCTGTATCCACCCAGCCATCAGTATGCCTATTGGAGGAAGTATAGTTGCAACCCGTCTCATTGCCCATGCAATAATAGTCTCTTTCTTCGCAACCATCGCCATACGGATAGCAACCATCTTTTTCATTGCAAAGCGGATCCACCTCAAAGTTATTCCTTTTGATTATGTTTCCGACCACACTAAGGTGCCCAAAGGCATAAACAGTATTTGTCGGGAGAAGATTGTGTATAGGTGAAAAAGAAAGAGGTACTCGCTCTGACATAGGCGGCCCGTCCGCCGCTGCTGTCCCCAAGAGCACTACCACCACTATCAGACCCACTACCAGTACAAATCCTGCCAACCACCGTTCAATAACCCTCTCTCTCTTCATTTTTTATTCACCGACCTCCTTCGCCTATGCACATAACTTAGCGTTTCAATATCTTTTTAATTTCAGAGTATAATATACTTTTCGATTTTTTTAGATGCTATTTGATCTCGGACGAAGTTCCTATTTAATCACTTTGTCAACACATGTACCAGAATCAATCACGAGTTCAACATCTCGGGTCTCCAGCTCTTCCCTAATTTCAGCATAGTCAAAATCCTCTTTGTCTTCGGTGTAAAATATAATCCGGTCATATTTCTCTGTGATAGACTCAATAAACGCCAGGATAGAGGCGTAAATCCTGCAATCACCCACCTTAAATGGCGGCCGAGATGATTCAAATATCATCTCCGCTATTGCTGACGCATGGCTTACATAGGGTATAATCAGGATCATCGCTTTAATCTCATCTAAAACCCTCTTAATTTCGTTTTTATCGCTTAACGACCTCTCTTTCAGTTCTTTTAAAATAGCTCTTCCTCTTTTGCACAATTCCGCAGAATGTCCGCTCTGTGATATTTGCCCTAATAAAGATAAAGCCTCATCAATTTTCTCAGCACGTTTTATGAGTTTCCTGTTCAATGACCCATCGGCTTCATAAAAGGAATACTCAGGGACTGCGATCTCAATCTTTTTTTTATCCGCCAAATCCAGCAGATATGAAGCCGCTGGATCTTGTACTAAAGCGATACTCTCCAGCCAATAAGTCTCAGCGATCAGCAGAACTTTTTCGTTTTCTCTTCTCTTCATATTCAGCTACCGCCTCGGGAACTATATCCCTAAGAGCGCCACTAACTCGCCGGACTTTTGGATTTTTTAATGCCTCTTCCAACATTTCTTCTTCACTAAGTTTTTTAGCCATTTTTTTCCACCACATAAAAAAAGTTGTATTTATCATCATATATTATTCTTAAAGGTTCCAAGGAGATTTATCTCCCTTTTCAAGTCCTCGTACGAATAACGGGATTTATATCCCCCTCTTATCAGATAATCAATCATTTCCCTAACAGACAAACCAGCAAGTTCTGCTGCACCACTGATAGATACTCTTTGCTCTTTGTAGAGTCTTGCCGCCCTTTCTCTCTTATATTCTCTGAGACCCTCTGCTATAAACCGCCTTATAATCGTGGACTTATCTATATTTTCCTCCTTTGCGCTCTCCTCCAAACCCTTCACAAATTCCTCTGGTATCCTCACGCCAATTGTTACTAACTTACCCATCTATTTCAATCCCCCCTATTATTCTATCCAGTAAACCTTTCTCGAACCAGCCAATCGTCTTCAGTTCTTCTAAACTTTCTACCGCCTTTTTCTTAGCTATTATACCATTTTCAAACATCCATCTTATTATTGCCGGCGTTCCAATAACGTTTAGATTTAGTAGTGCTCTGTTTGCTCTTACAGCGTCATCGTCCGATGCAACGGCGTCATATTTCCCATCCAGATATAGGGCAACGACTTCTGCCTCTCCTCCTATTAGCCCAAATCTTTCTATTCCCTTTATTCTATCCTCATTCACGTCCAAAACCATAATATTACCATCCTTTATCAAACCATCCGTAATCAAAGCATCGTTATACCTTCCAAGCGAATTCTCTACGGACTCCCCAAATACCTTATGTGGGATTACCACCCGTATATTCTCCGCTAAGTTCTGCAAAAGCGTTATCTTGGATAGATTAATAACTACCATTGCATCCATGACAATCTGCTTCACAATGTTAAATATTGTAATTCAATATATATAAAGGCACATACTTTGTCGAACTTTTTTCATCTGAGATTTACCTCGTCTACCTCGATTTATTCACCGCAAAGAGAAAGCGGAAGCGATATTCTTAAAAGGCTTTGGATGCTAATATTAAAGCATCAGGCATTTATAAAGTAATTTTTTTAGATTTTAAGGAAAAATATATCATCCCC
>CAZOEM010000509.1:0-2680 GCA_964578735.1 uncultured Halobacteria archaeon
CGGGGGGAGTCTAAAGGCGGAGATGTAGGTTCATGGAGCGATTTCTCACTGAGTAGCGGGGCTTTCGACTTCTGGAATGATCAAGAAGAGGTGGAATACTTCTTGGATGACCTCAATAGGAAATGAACTTTAAACCCGGGTATATTTCACTGGTTCGTTTCCCACGGGCGAACTTGCAGAGCGGTAAGTATAGACCTGTTCTTTTGTTATCACGGATGCCCGGACCTTTTGATGACTGGTTGATCTGCGGCATCACTTCGCAACTTAGACATACTGTTGAAGGTTGGGATGAGGTGATCAACCGGACAGATGATGATTTCAAACCCTCAGGATTGAAAGTGCCCTCTTTGATCCGGATTGGAAAGCTGGCAACAGTGGAAGAAGAGGTCTTGGAGAGCATGCTTGGAGAGATTTCCTCTGAGCGTTTGATGAGAATTCTTAAAAGGCTAATGAACCATCTTGAACGGGTAAGAAGGGGTGACGGATGATGAGTAACGAGTCACGAATTACAGATTACGGGTTAATCTTGATCTAATCGCATATTTAGATATTTGTGTGTCGTATGTCCAAATGCCCTATGTTTATTTGAAGCTCAACCCTCTCTTTGCCATTAGCCCTTTGCCTTTAGCCCCCTTTAACCCCTCAGAAACAAAATGCGGAAATTAAACCTACCAACGGACCTCGCACTCGTGATTTTTTTGACATTACTGTGCATACCCTTTGTCCTAATCTCACCATTAAACGAAACGGCGGTAAGGATTAATTCGGATTGTTAATTGATGGCAATCAAAATGGAAGCGGTAGAAGCAATCGTTAAGATATGAGAGAAAGGACAGATAATCCTGCCACAGAAGATAAGATAAGAGAGAAAGAAAGAAGGGCTGAAAATAGGTGATTTAATGAGGGTAGGTTATAGGGGTGGATTTATTACGCTGAGTAAAGTCGAGAAGAAGATGGACGTATTGGATGCATTCGCTGGGTTAGGTGAAGCGTTGAGAGAGAAGGGTTATGACTCAGAAGCGAAGATAACGGAATTGATTGATGAAGTGAAGGAAGAAGTTACAGAAGAATGGATAAAAAATTGGTAAATACAGCTAATTTCAATTGTCTCACCCCAAATGAGTTTGTTAGGAAGATGAGAGAGAAAGAATCATCAGCATCTGCAAAAAGATGAAAGAGGAGTTTAAATATTACAAAGATGAAATAGGGTATTGTGCAGTAGGCAGTAAGTGCCGAATCTGAATTGATTGACAGGTGATAAGAGAATCGGCACAGTGTAGCGGAAGCTTTGCGTGAAAGGCTATGGATAAATCGAATGTTGGAAAAGGTTAAAGTGCAGCAGAGCTTGAGACGCTGGAGCTTCTATTGGATGAAAAGGCTTTCGGAGCTTCAATCAGTCTCTCAAGGACCTGGGAATAGGGGAAGCGATACCAATTCAATATTAATTTTGCAAATTCTTTTTGTGGTGGAAAAGTGAAAAGTGACAAAGTTGAATTGGTCTAGCAATACAGAGGAAAGTTGTACATCTTTCAAAATGTCCCTACTGGAGTTTGTCAGCAATGTGGAGAAAAAATGAACGCTGCCGGAATACACGAAAGATGGGCAGGGTGACCATCATGAAGATGCTTTGTTGATATCTGTGAACGTAGAATATGGGGTAGAAAGACCGCTGGATGTGTTTTTTGCTGTTATGGAAGAGGTTAGATGAAAAAATGAAAAACAAAATGGATATAAAAATGAAAAACTTTCATATTTTAGATATCTTTGAAACTCGCATTTTTAGAGGAGGCGGAAGGAAAAGTGGTAAATATAGGAGATGATAAAGAATAAAAGAAGGGACACATTTCCAGAGCACTTTAATAGTGCAGAAGAAGCAGGCGAGTTTTGGGACTCTCACTCTGCTGCTGAGTATTGGGATGAAATGGAAGAGGAGGAAATGGAATTTGACATCCAGAAACGCACATTTTTGGTGCCCTTGGATGCTCGGATTTACCAGCTTGCAAAGAAACAAGCAGAAGCAAAACACAGCACAGTGGAGCAACTAATCAACACGCTATTGGATCGTGAGCTCGTTAGAACAAAGTATAGTCAAGGCTTCAAAAAATAGGACGCCATATATAATCATTGATCCCTCTGATCTTTTATTTCCCTCTGTCAACGTTAATCTGGGGGTTAATCAAGTCACATGTCCTATTATTAACGTCCTTAACTATAGTTGGTTTCCATTTAGCCTGTCTCCGAGTACTGTTACGAGAAGAAAATAAATCAGTGTAATCTGTGTTAATCTGTGTCTCAAAGAATGAAATAACATGAAAATCGCAATTATCCTCGGAACACGCCCGGAAATAATAAAAATGTCGCCTGTGATAAGAGAGTGCGAAAAGCAAGACTTAGATTACTTTATCCTGCACACAGGACAGCACTACTCCTATAATTTAGACAAAATCTTCTTTAACGATTTAGAACTACCAGCAGCAAAATACAACCTGGATGTCGGCTCAGGCACACATGCAGAAGAAATAAACAGAGTTTTGGCGGACCACGTTTCGGATTTTTTGTTCGCACCGACGGAAAAGGCAAGAGAGAATTTATTGAATGAGGGAGTAGAAGAAGATAAAATCTCCGTTACTGGCAATACAATTGTGGATGCTAAAAATAGGTTAAATGGCATTTTAGATGG
>CAZOEM010000510.1:0-2680 GCA_964578735.1 uncultured Halobacteria archaeon
ATAGAAAAATGTGGCCTGGATGCGGCTTGCGTAGCAAGTCGCGAGTGCATTTTTATGCTAGTTCTGTTGTACTCTGGAAGGATGAGATGAGATAAGAAAAGAAATGAAAAAGCTATTGCCTGTTGCAATCTTAGCAGTTATAGTCTTATTCTGTTCCGCGTCGACTGTCACAGCGAATGTATATGTATTCATAACACCTGATGAGCTGATTACATGCCCACAAATTTCTGAGTTCTGGTTCGGAGTGGCACCTTGTGAGCAATGCCACGCTAATAAGACGGTTACATGCACTGTTACTGCGTGGACCGACTCACCAGCTCCACCATTGTGGGTCACACCAGTGTTATCAGTATCAGTCATTCCAGGAGAAGCCCCCGCTGGTTGGTTTAGTTGGCTAAACCTACAGCCACCACTAAGTCCTCCATTCTGGACCTGGAGTGGGCCTCTAAATGTAAAAGTACCACTAACGCTCGGTAAAGATGCAGGTGGAGTATATACCTTTACAGTTGTCGCAGTTGACTGGACGGGGAGTAGTGCGAGTACAATAGCAACATTAATTGTGCAAGATCATGATTACGTCTCAGAAACCCTGATTGCTGGGACCGGTGAAGATGTTACCATAAACCGTGATTTCAAGAACATGGCTGTTGCCGTGAAGGTGAAAAAGCATATAGCGTTCAGTGGAGAAGTTGAGTGTTTAACGGAGAACGAGTATTTGATAGTGAATGCAAGGGGAAACAATGCGAATTATGAGCAGGAATCAGTGATCTTTGAATATAGGGCAACCAGACCGGGAGATTACTTGATTGGTGATGAGCAATTCAAGAGTAGTGCTGTAATGGGTGGCACGGGTGCAAAAGTCCATGAACGATACGAAATCCCTTTTGATCCTACAAAGAACGGCTCTATGGGGAGCAGGTGTACAAACATAAATCATCATGTTACTGATGATCAGAGGTGGAAGACAGAACTGTGTACGTATAACAACTTCACTAACGGGTACTACCTGCTAGAGTCGGGGCAGAGTGTTCCATGCACCAGGAGCATATCAAACCGGGAGAAGTACGACGGTGACCTTACGGTAGCGAGGCACGAAATATACAGGCGGCCATAATTCGTGAGACTGCGGGGCTAACAAAAAGAAATCGCTGCAGCTGCTTACATAGCAAGCCGCAAGTGCATCTTTTAGTCTTAGCTCAGCTAGGTAGGGTAAAAATACAAAGGAAATGTATATAACATTTTATATAATAAATATGGTAAAAGATATGGGAGAAGAAGTAACGTGAAAAAGCAGTTGGGATCGGTAATCTTAGCGGTGGTATTGTGTTCAGCATTGTGCTTAGTATTATGCTTAATATCAACTGTCACCGCTTCCACAGGTACGAATATAACAATATACCCAGGTTCGCAGTATAGCTCGCCGGGTAAGACTGCGGAGTACACTATTACTGTGCACAACTACGACTTGAACTCGAACTCGGTAGCACTGGAAGTAGAAGCGGGCAAATGCAATCGCTCCTGGTTTGAGTGGGCGGAAAAAAGCGTCTATGTGCGAGCACGCAGTGTTAACTCGCTTACATTGAAAGTTACACCGAGCATGAATGCGGCCGAAGGGACATATAACTGGAATGTAGCTACAACTTCAGCTTCCGCTTCGGCTACACTAGTGGTACAGGGCTATGATTATGCCAGTGAGACCCACGTAGAAGGGACGGGCGTATTTGTGATAGACAAAGATGTCAGCAGTTTTACTGACTCTGATGCCGAGCATCAGTTCTCAGTAAGTTTTGATAAGCATTATGCATTCAGTGGCGAGATCAATGGTTTTGTGAGTGATGAGTACCTGATAGAGGGCGCACAAGGTGACAACGCGAACTTTGAGCAGAAGAGTGCAGTAGGAGATTATAGTACAAAAGCATCGGGCGATTTCCTCTATGGCAGTGAGAAACTACACAGTCCCTTCCCCTTTGGTGGTACGGGCACAACGATCGGGGAGCAATACGATGTCCACAGGATGGATCAGAGGCTAGAAGATGTGAATCTATATTCTACTGGCAATCAGCGTTATAAGTCTGAACTAGCAACGATAAATGAGTTCGGTGGTCATTTCTTGCTAGATGCGAAGCAGTCGGTGCCAGGGTATACGCAAATAGACATAAAAAATGAGTTCTTTGGCAACCTCACAGTATGTAAGCATTTAATATTTAGGAGGCCGGAAAAGACAGCTTTTGCGCCTTGATGACGAACCAAGAACGCATAATTCCTAACTAAAATATATGTATTTGTTTAGCTCCTTTTTATAACCACACGAGTACACAGATTTCCACGAGAAAAAGAATATTATTAACATAGTTATGGTACACTATTAACTATTTTATACCAAATAATCCCAAGTTCTTGTGTTAATCTCGTGTAATCTCGTGGTTTTTTTATTTAGCTATACAAATACAAATATATTATTGACACAGATTAACGCAGATTGACACAGATGATAAACAAGAACAACAAGGTCAAACGTAAATAAATCCGCGTAAATCAGTGTAAATCTGTGTCCTTAATAGAAGGTAGTCAAGATTATATTTTATATATATATACAATGAAAACGAAAGTGGTGGTTATCCTGGCATGTATAACAGCAGCGCTCGTAATGCTACCTACTGTCTCGGCTGTTCGGGTGTAT
>CAZOEM010000511.1:0-2676 GCA_964578735.1 uncultured Halobacteria archaeon
GTTAGGGACCCTTTTGGGTTCATTATAGAGGATTTGCTATTCAAACTATCTCAATTAGAGGACCTGAAGTTAGAGGAGGCCGTTAGCATCCTGGGTGCGATTCTCATCTGGCGTCATGATGAATGGTATCACGAAATAGAGAAGGAGAGCCTGAAACGGTTATTAGCGTGGGATGACAACTATCAGATTTTGCGGATGTTCGTTGCCGGTGCCATCAACACACTCGATAAGATGAACGAACAGGCGAAGGGCTTGAGCGAGCATGCCAACGATTTCCTGGCGGAAATGGACGAGTGTGCTGGCCGTTAATAGGTGTTCAGATATTTGAATTAACTACATCCTTATTTCTCTCCGGTACCACCTCTTTTTCTCTCTCGTGCCAAAGCCAATGTTACCAGAA
The DNA here is from genome assembly GCA_964578735.1 of uncultured Halobacteria archaeon. Classification (GTDB taxonomy): domain Archaea; phylum Halobacteriota; class Syntropharchaeia; order Alkanophagales; family Methanospirareceae; genus Methanophaga. Next base: position 401 of record CAZOEM010000511.1, read on the forward strand.
GCAGTCCGGCAAATGCGATAGCAGCAACAAATCCCGGTATTCTTAATCCTGATGTCAAACCTGAAGATAATGCGTAAGTTGGCGTTGGAGTGCTAAAAGATTGCTCTTTTAATTTCGTTTCACCTTTTTCTTCCTCTTCCCCGGAACGGGGTATTATCACGCATACCTGATTAGATTCATGTTTATTTATCCCGTGCTTAAAAACCACTTTGAATACCGCTCTGTTCATCCCCGCCTTATTTACTTTAAACACCGCAATAGCCGACTCGCCGGACTTTATATTGCCCAAATACAGCCTTTCCGGCGGGTCTTCTATTCCCTTTGCATTTGAATCCACAGCGACAACGTAGACGCAAGTAACATCCGATAGCCCTTCATTTATCACCTCTAACCTGACTTCGTTCTCAGATACTTCCTGCTGCAATATGTTCACTGTGCCCGTAACCACTATGGGGATAAAATAATTGATGTTTTTGCTACTTATGCCTGCCATATCTTCGATGTCAGCAATGAACTTTAGCATATATATCCCTTCTTTTGAAGGCGCTGTTATCTTAAATGGCAGTTTGATTTTTTCGTTCGGACCTATTACCCCGGCTGCGATATACGTGTTCTCAACTTTAAATTCGCGCTCAACGATATGAGCGTCTTTTATGTATGCGTCCATTGAGAACCTTGTCGTGGTGTCAATATCAACAGTATAACCCGAAGTACCTTTTATATCTCTTTTTATATCTACATCCTTTAATATCGGATCATCTTGCATATTCTTAAGCGTTATTGTAAGCACACCTACATCGCCGGGCATTAAAGTCTCCGGGCTGAGTTTGTATTCATACACCATCGCAGAGGGTTTTGGATTGGGTGCTATTTCGCACTTGTTTAACAGGTCATCTACGTCATCTGCGAAGACGGTATTCATGGATGAAAACAGGACCAACAGAGCCAAGAGGCAAAAAAGCACTCCCTTCATATTTCTTCTGATCATTCGTTCTTTAATATTATAACTCTATTATTTAAAGCCCCCTCTCTTTCTTATCGTATATGCTACTAAAACTTCTTTTGGTAAAGCTTTTCTTTCTAAGAAAAGGTTTATTTAAAGCTTCCGAATCACAATACTCAACACATCCCCCTCTTCAAGCACATGCGAAAGCCCCACACGCTGCCCCCCATACTTCACTGATTTGCCCCAGATGCGTGCATATCGGAACCGGTCAACGAAATCGCGATGTATTGTAGAACAGACATCAGCCATCGTAGAATCTCTTCTTATGACCAATGGATTGCCCATGTCCGGAGATGCACCCGGCGGCTTCATATAAATGCGCATGAAGCCTAATTCGTTGTAAATCTTATCTTTTAGCACATCCATATTTATGCCAACGGCAGCAGAGACAGGGACTGCATCCGGGAATCGAGCCATGCACGTCAGAAGCGTCTCTGAATCTGCCAGGTCCGTCTTGTTTATTACTGTAAGTGCACGAACGTATTTACGGTTTCCGAGAAACGCATCAATGAGTTCATCGATTGTTATGCGTTCTCGTATAAGCACTTCCCCATTGTGTATTCGATATTCGGCTAATACCGCTCGGATTACTTTATCATCATAATCGAGATCAACTGTGCGATTTATTATAATCCCTCCTCTACTCGCTTTGCGTATGGCTACTGATGGCGGGTTAGCATTAATTCGAATGCCCGCATCATATAACTCTTTTAGCAGTATATCATATTGCTGCTGCTGGAATACATCTACAAGGATGAGGATTAGGTCCGCGTTTCGCATCACCGAAATAACCTCTTTGCCATGTCCTCGTCCTGCTGCTGCGCCCTGGATGAGCCCAGGGACATCAAGGAATTGCAATTGTGCCCCTTTGTATATGAGTGTACCGGGGATAACATAGAGAGTAGTGAATTCATAGGCAGCCACCTCGGCGCTGGTACCGGTAAGACTGTTGAGCAGCGTTGACTTACCAACCGAAGGGAACCCCACCAGCACGATAGTAGCATGACCCGATTTTTTTACGAAATAGCCTTTTCCTTTGCTTGATGATTTTGCAGTTGCCCGTTTTTGCAGTTCATCCTTTAGTCTAGCAAGTTTCGCTTTTAGCCGCCCGACATGATGAGAAGTTGCCTTATTATAAGGTGTTTTCCATATTTCGTCCTCTACATTCTTGATCTCCTCTTCGATGGTCATTTATTTCATTTATGATTGTATAATATTACATTCGTTTTAACGTGTTTATAATTTTATCAATATACAAAAGTTTGTGTAA
>CAZOEM010000512.1:0-2675 GCA_964578735.1 uncultured Halobacteria archaeon
CACGAAGTAATATAAAATTGAAAGATGGACGATTGTTGAGAATGAAATATGTTACTTTCCCGTGACACCACTTGGGCCTTATTTCTCATTTCACCGAAAGGCGCGGAACATAGTTTATACAATAAAGAACCAGGGTAACGCAGGAGCAGGTCCGAGCTATACTAGATTGTACATCGATGGGTTGTATAAAGAGAAAAACTATTTTTGATCGTTAGCACCCGGAGCTTCGATCTTCTGGACTTTCGATTATGTCTGGAGTTGTACGGCGGGAGAAAATATACTGATATAAGAAGCTGACGTACGAGAGCGAAGTAAAAAATATCGTAACCAACGATTTTTTGCCGAAATTAGAAGGAATTATAAAGGTCTTTGATGCTTTCGTATAGCTGCACATAATCATCATGTCTATCTTTCACAAATCTTCGGATACTTTTACGGCTTCTATTACCGTAAAGTCTCTCAGCCTTGATGGCTATTGCCACATATAGGATTTCGCCAAAGGATATGACTGAAGTAACACGTTTTCTTCTCGCTATGGATGATTTAATAAAATCCATGAGCGTTTCCGCACCAAGAAGGAGTTCTACCAATACGCCGGAGTCTAAGTAAACTACATCCATACTTCATCCAATAATTTCGCAATTTCCTCCTTTGACACCTCGCCAACAATTCTCTTAGCTTTATCAGAAACAGCGTCAAGCAAGACGAAATCTTCTAGGAATACCGTGTACTTGGCACCTTCAGGAATGTTTACTTCCGTAGTGGGTTTGAAAATGCCTTTTTTATATATCACGTCGACCGCTTTCATGAATATAAAATAGGAATAGGATAATAAAAGTGTTTCCGCCTGAGTTTTTTTTTTCGAGGAAGAACCAGATATTTACCAAATAGCCGATTAGGGCAAATTATAACTATACCGCCACCCTATTTCCTTTTGTACAGAAAATTCGCACTTTCATATATAAAGAACATACTCTAAAGTATGATACCCGAAAGTATGTTTGTAAATAGGGAACAGGACCTTGGCCTTTTTGATGAGCAATATTAAAGTACTAACGCGACTGGAGGAGAAACCAGAATCAGTCGCGATAAAAGGAAAAAGAAGTTATGGGCTTATTGCGAGGAAGATTGGAGATAAGGATAGGCTCGGCGCTTGCATCTATGATTTGAGTGACCTCAGCGAAAAAATAAAAAAGAGCAAAAAAATTGTGATGACAAAAAGCATTCCTCTTTTTTTCATTTCGCCTTTCATCGGTGCCTCCCAGAGATGATTGAGTTCCAAATAAACATAGTTTTGATACTCGAACATCCCCCCTCCTTTTATTACCCCCTTTTGTAATTGCCTTTCTGTTTTTACTATCCACTGACCCTATTATCAATAACAGCATAAAAGGCTTTAGGTAGTGTCTACAGCGATTAAAAACATGGTGAATCTGCATAGAGGGAAACATCAATGGTGGGTAGATGCTTTCCGCTACGCTTGCATTAACCTTTATAACGTGGATATTCGCACACTCGGACATTTTTGTCGATCTGCTTTTCAACTGATTCAACAATCACGCAGGAACAAAAAAAGTAACATTTTCCATACTAAAAAATAAGAGAACAATATGCTTTAGTTATCTTTAACATATTGGTTATTTAAGTATAAATATTATGAAGCATTGAAGAAGGCATTAAAGGAGGGACCCATATGACCACGATAGACATTATTTTTATTTGTGACAGAATAGTTTTGTCGCTCATCGGACTAGGAGGGCACATATATTTAGTTCTCAAAAGAAGAAAAGCACGCTCAGTCGGAACAATAGAAGAACCCCGGCACCCTAAAAACGAAATACCCCCAAAAATAGCCATAAGTGGAGAGAGAGCAACAGAAGAGCCGCCTGTATCAACAAAAGATTTACTTTTCGCTGCCCTGGCCCGGCGATAGCTCACTCACCCAAAGATAAATACTGAGCGATAGTTTTCTAATGTCGGATCTGCCCGGACTGCGTCATTATAGTACCTCTCAGCATCTTCAAATTCCCCTTTCTCCTTAAGCAACGTAGCTTTATTTAATAGTGCCTTTCCGTACGTCTCGTCTATTTCCAATGCTTTATCATAACAGTTCTCCTCTTCCTCAAGATTATTTAATCCATGATAAGCGACACCTTTCATAAGCCATGCCTCCTTCCGGTTCGAGTCTATATCTAATAGTCCGTCAAAACATTCTATTGCCGCCTTATAATCTTTTAATTTCAAAAGAAGAATACATCTATTAAATAGAGCATCTAAATTTTTGGGATCTCTCTCCAGTACAGAATCAAAAAGACTTAAAGCGGCGTCATATTTACCCGCTTTTCTTAAATTATTTGCTTTGTTAATATCTTCCCATATCGTAATAAACCTCTTGCTCACTTTTATCGCATATAAAGCTGATTTAGCCTATTTTCTACGTTGCTATTTTGCTCGTTTAGCACATCTATTTTACCCCCTAGCTTACTTATACTCTCGTTTAACGTACGTACATTAATATTGCAGTTTGACTTTACTTTATCATTATCATCAGAAATTTTTTTTATTTTATCTTCTATAAAATAACAAAGCATCACAAGGAGTACAAATAATATGATTATATTAAGAAATGTATAGAAATCAATATTTGGAGAACGGAAATAAAGTATAGCCGCAAT
>CAZOEM010000513.1:0-2672 GCA_964578735.1 uncultured Halobacteria archaeon
GTAACCTCGGAGCTAATACTCCTATATGAGGTGGACTATGAGCCCTACTTGACGGACAGCAGCCCTGAAGATCGGTGTTGACAAAACCTACAACCTGACAATTGAGTACGGGGACGGCGAGCAAAAGGTATACGAACGCGAAAATAGGGCGTCAGAGAAGATATTGCAGGAGGCAAAAAGCTTTCTACTGCCCATGGATATAGGACCGCAAAAAAGGGAGGAGACATATAAAGAGATGATAGAAATTGTAGGTATTTTAAAGGTGGTAGTGAATGAAGCCATAAACAACCGGGATAAGGGTACGATACCTATATTTACAAAGTCTATATTCGAGCCCAAATCGGCAGTAGCAAGCGATGCTGAGGTAATTTTAACATCAATGTTGGCAATGGGTGAGGATACATATTCCACCTACCGTGATGCGTTAGGTGAGGGTAGAGTAGAAGAACTTTTTAATGAGTTCCAACATGAAACATTGGAAAACCGGGCGTATGTGGAGAATAGCGGAGGCGCTGATGATTATATATTAAAAGATGAGGGCGAAAAGGTTTTAGTAAAAGCTTTAAGGGAGGAACTTAATAAGGTTTCTATGGTAATTAAGAAACCATCCGATTTACTTAAGCGGATAGGTACAGAGAAGTTTCTTGAATTTGTTAAAACAGCACAAGAAACTACAGAAGGGATTAATTTCCCTAAACTCCTGGTTCTTTCTCTTTTATACACTAAATGGGAGTATGTATGTGGCTGGGATAATATCTGCGGTAGAGATGGTAATGAAGACGAAAAGTTCATCAAAGAGCTCAGTCAAGTCCCTAATTTCGACTGGGTGGCAAATGATGCAGTAATCAAACCATTGGAATTGGATAAGGATACCGTTTCTATCGCTAATGCAGAACATTTGGCGGAGATAACAATCTGTGAGAAGAAGGAGGAGAATAGGAGATACAAGGAAATCCGCGCTGGCAGGCCTTTGGCTACCCGGGACATAGGAAGAGATGACTTAAAGGAGGATGGCATCCATAACGAACTGGATAAGGTGCCACGAACTGATGGTTTTGCACTTCCGGATGAGTTCAAGTTGAAAGAAGAAGGAGCTAACAAATGGAGGATAACAGATAAAAAAGATAATGAAACGGAATATTATGTGAGGATTGAAAACGGCAGTCTAAGAATTTTTAGTGAAAATACAATTAGTGGGCTAAAAGTTAAAGAGGCGGAGGAGGGTACGTTGAAGATATACAAAAGGAGGGCAAAGCAAGATGAACCGATAACGGTAGAACCAGGTGTCTCGGTCAACCGTCTGCGGGACGTGCCGGTATCGGAAGAAGAAATAGGTAAATTGAAAGCGGAAATGTGCGAGTTGAAGGATAGGATTGATAAAATGGACGGATTAAGAGCATCCGGGAGTTATGAAAGCAGCAGAAGAGTAATTGAAGACGAGAAAATACCGCCGTTGGAGAGATAAAAATGGCGATACTTAAATATATTACAGCGATGGCCGCTATTATAAGTGCTATTGCGGCTATACTTTATTCCCGTTCTCCAAATATTGATTTTTATGCATTTCTTTTGAAATTAAAAGATTATAAGGCGGCAATAGAATGTTTTGACGGACTATTAGATATAGACTCGAACCGGAAGGAGGCATGGCTTATGAAAGGTGTCGCTTATCATGGCTTAAATAATCTTGAGGGAGAGGAGAACTGTTATGATAAGGCATTGGAAATAGACGAGACGTACGGAAAGGCGCTATTAAATAAAGCTACGTTGCTTAAGGAGAAAGGGGAATTAGAAGATGCTGAGAGGTGCTATAATGAAGCAGTCAAGGCAGACCAGACGTTAGAAAGCTATCGCTCAGAATTTATCTTTGGGTGAGTGAGCTATCGCCTGGCCAGGGCAGCCAAAAGTAAATCTTTTGTTGATACAGGCGGCTCTTCTGTTGCTCTCTCTCCACTTATGGCTATTTTTGGGGGTATTTCGTTTTTAGGGTGCCGGGATTCTTCTATTGTTTCGATTGAGCGTGCTTTTCTTCTTTTGAGAACTAAATATATGTGCCCTCCTATCCCGATGAGCGACAAAACTATTCCGACACAAATTAAAATAATGTCAATCGTGGTCATATAGGTCCCTCCTTTAATGTATTCTTCAATGCATAATAAATAATATTTATATTTAAATAACCAATATTTTTATATTATCCGATGATCGTATTAAAATAAGGATCATGATAACAGCGGAAGAAGTGGTCAGGAGTTTACCAGTACTATTAAAAGAGCATCCCGCACTCAGAATGGAGCTATTCGGGATTTTAGCAGAGGAATTTGTGGGCAAGAGCGAATTTTACGAGTATATGAAGAAGAGCGATGAACGATTTGAAAGTCTGTTGCAGGAATTAAGGGCTTTCAGGGCAGATACAAATCGCCGATTTGAAGCGGCAGATAAGAGGTTTGAAGAAATGCGTGAGGATATGGAGCGCCGATTTGAAGAAGTAAATCGCCGATTTGAAGCGGCAGATAAGAGGTTTGAAGCGGTTGATAAAAGGTTTGACAAGGTTGATAAGAGGTTTGAAGCGGTTGATAAAAGGTTTGACAAGGTTGATAAAAGGTTTGAAGCGGTTGATAAAAGGTTTGACAAGGTTGATAGAGACGCCAAAGATTTAAAAGATTGGGTAG
>CAZOEM010000514.1:0-2668 GCA_964578735.1 uncultured Halobacteria archaeon
ATATTTGTCGATGGTGGTGTTATTACAATAGCCGAATTCAAGGAATTAACTGTTGCGGGGCTGGAGGGAAAGAGCGAGAAATTGAAGAGAATTGAGAAAGGTCAGTTCGAGCTGATTAATGAATATGGTAAACTTTTGAAAGGTGCAAGCAGAAATATTGATTTACCTTCGGTTGATGATGGTGTTAAGGCAACAATCTGTTCGCTTAAAGTGCTTGATGCTTTGAAGACGGGAAAAGTGCAGAAGTGGGATTATGTGTTCTCGTAAATGGATTTTCTCCTTTTAAATCATCTAATCCGAAAACTTTTACAGATATATCATTTCCTGCCCCCCCCCAACAAATTCATGCTAAATCAGACCTTCCACCATTTTTGAATCCCACTTATCACCTCTTTTATCCTCACTAAAAACTTCTCTGCGTCTTCAACAATGGATTCGACTTCTTTATTATCTCTTAATCGTGCACCCACAATTATCTCTAATTTTTTTTCAACAATACTTGCAGTGTTCATCCTTTCGAGTTTTCTCCGGTTATCATATTAGCATCATAACTATTTTAACATTTATAATTGCTTTGATATAAAAGCTTAATGTCCCACTCCTATCACATTTACGCTAAATCCCGCTTCTTTCCATCGTTTGGTATCCAACATCTTCCTCGTATCCACAACATTACTGTTCCTCATGCATTGGATTGCTCATCTAAGCATATCCATCAATTTTTGTCTATCTACTTGTTTTCTCGGATTTATAACTTCTAAATTCTCTCTTCTCCCTGCTTTCATCAATTCATCATCATCGCAAACGAAAACTACTTTTTCTCCTGCGTCTTTCATTATTTCTCGTAATTCGACAACTGTTGACAAATGAATAGAATCAGCGGATTTTAATGCATGACTAACAACCTTATTCAAAGCTTCTGCCACTACGTTGTCCTCTATTGACCGGATAAGGAAAGGTTCTAACTCTTGTGAAAATGTAGAAATAATGGTTTCAAAATCATCTTTAGAAATCCTATTTCCCTTCAACAACCGTCTTATAGCAGAAACAAATTCGAGAACAGTTAGGAAGGAAGTTGCCAGGCTGTGTCCTTTGGGAAGATTATCAAAAAGATAATCTATTATATCGCTTCCTTCTTCTGTTTTATACCGTTTAACTAGTGCAGAAGTGTCCAAATAGAAAATAGTCATTAATGCATCTCCTCATCTCTCATTTGCCTTGTTGAAGAACTTAAATCCTCATTTTTTAGGGCATCATCCAATATCCTTCTTATCACTTTTATCTTCTTGATACGCCCATACCGAAGTTGTCTTATGCCATTCTTTAGTTCTTCACTTTTCGTTTTAGAAAGCCCTATTGCCGCTAAGAGCTTTATCTGATACATCTCCTCTGGAATTCCGGTATTTATTATATCTCCCATTTTCACCACTTTAAACATACATATATTGGGACTAATATATATTCATTCTTAATTTGGAATTGATAATATCATTTCCCGTCGCCCAACACATTCACGCTAAATCCTGCTTCTTTCCATCGTTTTGCATCCAACATCTTCCTTGTATCCACAACATTCTTATTACGCATAAACTTGGATATTCCTTCGGGTTCAATATCTTTAAATTCCGGATGATCAGTGATTATTACAATGCAATCACTATTCCTTACGCTCTCTTCTAATCCCAATATCTCATACTCAAATTCTTCAACATGAGGATCATGCACTTTTACCTTATACCCTTCATTCTCTGCCAGTTTTATGAACTTCAAAGCAGGCGTTTCTCTCGTATCATCCACACCACCTTTATATGCAACGCCAAAAATAGTAATTATGGGATTCTTCACACCCTTCAGCATCCCCTTAACGATTTGCAAAACATGATTTGGCATTCCATCGTTGATTTCCCTTGCCAATGAAACGATCCTGCATCGGGTTGAGTTTTCTGTTAAGAACCACGGGTCTATTGCAATACAGTGCCCGCCAACACCCGGACCTGGTTTCAGTACGTTCACCCGCGGATGCTTATTCGCTAATTCTATTGCTTCCCAAACGTTTACGCCACATTCTTCTGATATTTGCGCGAATTCATTTGCCAGTGCGATATTTATATCCCTGAACGTGTTCTCCATCAGCTTAACAAATTCCGCGGTTAGGGTATTGGTCAAATAGAAATTGCCTTTTACAAAGGATGAATACAATGATTTTGCCAATTCCGCAGATTTTTTATCTATCCCACCTATGATTCGGTCGTTATTTATCATCTCGTAGATAGTATTCCCGGGTATGGCTCTTTCCGGACAATGTGCCAAACTAAAATCACCCACTTTTAATCCTGATTTTTCTAATACTGGAACTAATAGTTTATCACATGTTCCGGGTGGGACAGTTGATTCGAGGATAACAAGGTTGTCTTTTATTAAATGCGGATAGATCATCTCTGCTGCTGATCTCACATATTTCAATTCAGCCATTTTCATCTCTTTATTTAGCGGTGTTGGCACGGCAATGAGAAATACATCCGCTTCTTCGACTTGTGTTTTAAATCTCATATTCGGCAATACATTCCCAAATAAATCTTCAAGGCCCTCTTCTTCAAAAGGTAATTCACTATGACATGACTTTCGGCCCCCAAACGGATTAGATTGAACAACATTTAAATACTCTGAT
>CAZOEM010000515.1:0-2665 GCA_964578735.1 uncultured Halobacteria archaeon
TCTCTTAGTCCATGCAGCCACTTCTCTGGTCAGTGTCTCCAAGTCACCGATCCGTCTGCCAGTGCATTCAATATCCATCCTTGTGCTTTAAATTCTAAGTATTTGTAGCGGTATACACTATGGATCCGAGGATGGACAAGGCAAACCAGATGCAGGTGTTGGAGATGGTTTAGGAAATGGACAGGGCAGCCAATCAGGCGTGGGAGTAGAAGGTGTAGAAATTGCAGGTTTGCCTATTTTTATTAGCTCCGTGATATTGAACACACCGATATAGTCTTCAGAAATCCTAGTCCCTTTTGTTCTCGCACCTATGTGCATAGACCCATTAAAAGAAGTTTTGAACTCCATTGACGACTTAGTCGCAGTTGTATCATCTTCCATAGAGGTAGCATCGCTTATCTTCTTATGTATTGCAGTACTTTCTCCTAGATTCTTAGTGCAAATGCCATGCACCCACTTAGAAGAGAAGTTAACGTCAAAACCGTCAGAGAAGTTAAAAGTAGTGGGCAGATATTCGGCTTCGGTAACCTTATCAAGACGGCCTGACTCAAAATTCATGTCAGAAGAATAAAGTCCACTGCCATGCTCTCGGACTTGCATTTGACCTGAGGCCAAATCCTTATCCAACATCGCATATCCTATTCCACTCACACTTTCATCCATTTTTTCTAATTTGCAATCGTAGATGTTTAGGGTATCATCCTCTATTCTGACTTCTAAGACATAGATTATCTCGCCGCCAACTTTTACTGTTGCTGTTTTCTTATTCGCATCAATTGTTATTGTAGCCGTGTTACCATCATCAGTAATGTTGATGCTCATTTCGTCAACCGATTTGGTGATGGTTGCATTCTCTGCCCAGTCAATATCCAGAACATCCACAAGGAATTGAATGAGTTTTTCGCTATCATTTCCCGGAACCCTGCTCCAGTTAAACAGATAATTACACACTCCTTTTTCTGCCCATGTTATCTCGAACTCGCCAATATAATCTTCTGATGTCTTTGCACTCTTTGATACTGTGCCTATGTGTGTTGCACCGTAGAAAGAAGATTCAAATTCCATTGATGTACGGTATTTCCCTACTTCGGCTATCGTTTCATCCTCGATGTAGGATGCGTCTTTTATTTTCTTGTGCATTGCATCACCCATGATTATGTTCTTGGCACAGATGTCCTGTGTCCATTTAGTAGCGAAGTTCACGCCGAAGCCATCGGAAAAGTTAAAAGAAGTAGGCTGATATTCGACTTCCGTGCTCTTTTGAAGCATTATGCTCTTGTTCTTTGTCTGTAAGTTCAAAATCTCATCTGAGGAATAGATACCACTACCATGCTCGGTAAGTTCTAAACTTGTTCCTGGTACTCCACTTACGGTTGTAGAAGCAGAGGCGGTTACAGGTGCTAGTTCTGCACATGATAGGGTAACGACATTCTTAAGGCTATATGGCTTTTGCTCTGTGGATAGGTCTTTGCTTACCATTACAAAACCTTCTCCTGTTACACTTCCACTCTCTGTAAAAGAGAGATCTCTTGATTCTGGAACTTTCACCTTTATGATTATTTGTCCGGATGAGCCTGCTGGAAGAGTTCCTAATGTCCACTTGTTGTTTGTGCCCGCATCTGGAGTTGGATCAGCAGAGATGAAGGTTATGTCTTTTGGATAGTTGTCTGTTATTACCACGTTGGTCAGATCCTTACCCCCGGGGTTAGAGTATTTAATCGTGTATGTCACTGTTCCACCAGGTGCCACTGTAGCAGGAGAGCCTGATTTCTCTAGCTCTAATCGGATGACAATAACCGGGGCAGTGTCGCTTGCAGTAACGTTACCTCCTACAGGTGGAGTCCCGGTGGCAGTAACAGAGTTATTGAGCACACCTGTTGCTTCATTATCGATTTGTGCGACAAGCGTGATTGTCGTTGACTCATTAGCGTCTAATGGCCCTACATTAGTCCAGGCGACGGTTCCATCATGCATGTTCGCAGGAGGATCAGAAGTGACATAATTCATCCCTGCTGGCAGCTTATCTTCAATCTCCACCGGGTTGAGTGTGCAGTCATCGGTATTCGTAACGTTTATGGAGAATATAACGCTTGTGCCGGGTTCTCCCTCTGTGGGTGACGCGATCTTATTAACACTTATGCCAGGAGCAAGAGCGGTTATCTCATAATACGCATCGTCTGTGACATTATCGCCATGAGGTGGTTTCCCTTCTGCGGATACCGTATTGTTGAGAATACCTGCAGCTCCAGAATCTATGTGAGCAACAAGATAGAGGGTGGTAGAAGCATTGGGATTCAATTTACTTACATTATTCCATATTATCGTTCCATCATGAGTATCTGCTTCTGGACTGGAGAAGAGATAGCTCATTCCTGCTGGCAGTATATCCACTACCTTTACCGGGTTCAATGTGCAGTCACCGATATTGTTCACGGTGATGGTAAAATTGACAATGGTAGAAGGTGCTCCTTCTGTTACGTTTCCTATCTTTGTTACCGATATGTCAGGTTGCAATACTTTTATCAATTGTGAAGTTGAACTTGTTGCTCCATCATCATCGGTTACCGTTAGATTCACGGTGTAATCGCCTGCTGAAGCATAGGAATGTGTAATAACTTAGTCCCACACCAATTAAATAAGTTTCTTTTTCGATTACTTTAAATAT
>CAZOEM010000516.1:0-2664 GCA_964578735.1 uncultured Halobacteria archaeon
TATTTTGTGGCACTAAAAGGGTCGACTGTTTCAATTCAACGAAAGGCGGGATATAATAGAGTATCATTCAGAAATCCCTATATCAAATTCAAAATGAGCTTCTTCATATTCTTTATGCGTTGAAGAAATTTCCTCTTCAGGTCCGTATCAGCTCCAAGGATTAAGAGATAAACATCGCTGTTTTTCAGCCCTTTGGATTGAACCCCATCTGGAGCGTTTCCACTCGGTCTCTCTTTTGAGACTTTTTCCCAGCTCCACGTTTTGTATACTATATTCTCGTTGTTCAACAATTCTTTAACCGCTTCCTCTACCGTTACTCTTTCTTCCTCTAATTCCCTAATCCTCGAACTTATGAAAACTCTTGGAGTCATTATTTGTTCTTTTAGCAGCTACCATCTTGACTGTCAAGGCAGTTGCCCCTCATAGCTTTTAATTAACTTTTGGACAAAATGAGTGGGATATCTCCTTTTTGTTTCTTCCTGATACTCATCCAATATTTTAACAAAGTCCGCCACCGATTCCACTTTTATATTACCTCCCTTCACGACATGAAGGATTATATCGCCAGCAGTTAGAACCACGATATCCTTATACGGGGGATGGTGCTGAGGAAGATAGATCACTGCATGATCCTCGGAAATCACGTTTTTTATTCCCGTGTTTTTCGCATGAGCCATTATAAGCGCATCTGCATAGTGAATTTCGCCGATTAGCGTTGAAAGAAATGAATTTGTAGTCAATTCAACAGCATCATTTATATCTCTTTGAGAAGGTCTTATAAATTTCATGAACCCCGCCTCCAACCAATTTCTGATATTTTTTCTTGCTTTTCGATCTGAAATTTCCTTTTCGATTTCACTTAGCAAAATGACTTCGTCAAAAACATCTTTCAAGAGGTCCCTTCTTTTATACTCCACCCAGTCCACCAGGAAACAAGTATTAATAATGCCCTTCATTTTTCAACGACCAAGAATATATCTGCTTTTTTTCGATGCATGTTGATGACATCTATTGGCACTCCTGCGTTATCCGCTGCGATATGTAGGTTTCCTGTATCCAAAAGGCAGAATAATCCTTTTTGTAGTCTGCTAGGCAATTTTGAGATGTATTCCCAGTTTACGTTCTCTTTCATCTCTTTCCGTATTTTTTCCAGCGTATATCGTGCTATAAATTCTCTAATCGCTTTTTCTGTTATCGTCTCTACATCTAATCCCGTATCCTTAGAGATGAACTCCAGGTCATGAGCTAAAGAGACATTATTTCTTTTTGTTGCCATTTTTTCATTGTATATAAAGTATAACTACTACTTATTTAATTTAGGACGCAGATTTACACTGATTTACACTGATTTTATTTCTTCTGCGTTAATCTGTGTTAATCTGTGTTAATAATTGATTTTAGTAGGATATTATGCTTCATTGTCGATTTTTTTTATTTTCTATTCGGACTTTCATAATATATATCCTTCTTATTAAGAGATGAAAGCATTAGTGTTCGAGCCTTTTTCCGGCGCCTCAGGCGACATGATCATTGGCAGTCTACTGGATTTAGGCGTTGACGTATCGAAGATAAGCGATGCAATATCTGCCTTTGAGCTCGAGCTGGAGCTAAAAGAGGTGAGAAAGTGCGGGATAGCAGCGAAAAAAGTGGCGTTCGCCAGTAAGCGAAAAGATACTGAAAGCGGCCGACATGAGAAGTCATACAGGGATATTGTGCACTTGATAGAAGACAGTGGATTGAACAAGGAGATACTACAGAACTCATTGAGCATATTTGATAAGATAGCAGATGCAGAGGCAAAAGTGCATGGTAGGCCGAAAGAGGATTTGACTTTTCACGAACTCGGTGATCCGGATACATTAGGCGACGTGGTAGGAAGCACAACCGCTCTTTTGGATATTCTGCCGGACACGATCATAAGCACCCCAATTTCGGTGGGTGGCGGCTTCGTGGAGTCTGCACATGGACTTCTTCCGGTACCGGCACCCGCAACACTTGAAATATTGAAACAGTCCGCTTTGCTATACCGCGGTGGTCCCTCTGAATTTGAACTGCTAACGCCAACAGGGGCAGCGATATTGGCTCATTTTGTTCATCGCTCTGAACCCTTTTCTCCTCCTATGCGTATAGAAGAGACAGGATACGGTGCCGGGTCGAGGGACTTGCCTATGCCTAACGTCTTAAGAGCGAGCATAGGCGAAATCGCGAAATCCATGCCATTATTAAGCACAGATGATGTGGAGGTACTGGAAACCAATGTAGACAATGTCACCGGCGAGGTGCTGGGCAATCTAATAGAGGTTCTTATGGCAGAGGGTGCGAAGGACGTTGCCATCACACCTGCACAGATGAAGAAAAGCAGAAGCGGGCACAGTATCAAGGTGATTGCAGCACCGCAAGACGTACCACAAATAGCATATCGAATAATGGCCGAGACTGGGTCCCTGGGCGTTCGAGTCATGCAGGTGAAACATCGGTTCGTTGCCGATAGAGAAGAGAAGAAGGTGAAGGTGAGAATAAAAGGTGTGGAGAAAGAAGTGGGAGTGAAAATAGGCAGGGATGCAAAAGGGAATCTATTAAACGTAGCTGCGGAATTTGAAGATGCGAAAAGGGTTGCTACCGAGCTGAAAATACCGCTAAAAGAAGTGATAAAGATCGTTGAAG
>CAZOEM010000517.1:0-2659 GCA_964578735.1 uncultured Halobacteria archaeon
GCTACTTTTTCCATATTTCTTTGCACCAACTACGGTAACCCCAACTAAATCCTTGTCCCGATAGTGATAAATAATATTATCCTTCATCTCGCTCTCATCTGCGTGCTGCGGTTTCTGGAAACTGATGTATAACACATCAGCATCTTCATCGTAATCAATCCAGATTCTATTTGACGGCATCTTAAGCAGATATGGTACAGATTCCAGTAACTCTTCATCTATTACTTCTCCCATATTATACCTCGCCTCAATATTGTATCTTGTTTTGATGTCATAAAAGCCGTTATAATAAATCCTTCTTTTCCTTCTTTATAAACAACTACCATATATTTCTCTGAGATCGATGTCCTCTCATAGTGTTTCAATGCAATTAGTTCATCGGTCCAACCACGAACGATATAATCCGGATTTTCAACAGATTCCAAGACCATATCCATATTCCCCGCCATATAATCATGCGAATCTATAATATGAGCCCATTGCTTATAGGTCAGCCTTATCGGAACGCTATTTTTCGATATAGCAACTCTTATGACATCCATGCTTTTCCTCTAAAACTCCGCACTCCGCTCTATATCCCCCCAGTTCTCACTAAACCACGCATGCACCTTCTTCAAACCATTCTCAAATCCTGTCTGCGGCTCGTAACCCAACAACCTCTTCGCCTTCGCGATAGAGGATAACAGCCTGTGCTTGACGTCCCAATCTCTCCTCTCTACATATTTGATCCCTGCTTCATTACCTGCGAGTTCATTCACCATATTCGCCAAATCTATTACCCTGTGCTCATTGCCAGAACCAAGATTGATTGCTTCCCCAACTACTTCTTCTTTTATCCCCATTGCTTTTTTTCTTTAGTAAAGGTTTCTTTGTAAAAGAAAAGTTTGTGTATGCAAACTAATAGAAATATCTGGCTCTTCAAACGGCATCTTCGAATCCAGTCCATAAACGCCGCAGCCCGAAGAGGAATACACAAATCTTTTCACGTCCACAAGATGCGCATATTGCAAAACCTTCAAGATGCCCTGTCCATTCACCATCAAATCGTACTCCAGATTGTCCACGGAGTTCTGGTTCGCGAAATGCGCCGCTAAATGGAATACAAAATCCGGTTTCTCTTTGAATACTCGTTTTAGCATTTCGTCATCTAAAACGCTCCCGTTCACAAAAGATATGTTATCCGCTCGAGGGATATTCCATTCGTATGCGCTCGACAAATCGTCCAGTATTATTACTTTCTCTGTATTTAGCTCTGCTAACTTTCTGCACAAATTCGTGCCGATGCAGCCCGCACCGCCCGTTACCAATATAACTTTTCCTTTATATCCGTTTTCTGTACCCATTTTTATTCCCGCTTTTTTAATTCTACAAACTTCAGGTATCTCTTTTCTTCTTTTTCCAAATCTTCTAATATATGTTCCCACTTTCTGGTATCCGAAACAGCTTCTAAGATTGAGACCCCTTTTATTTCTTTCTCTTCGTATCTCTCCTCATTCTCCATTTCATCCACCACTTTGCACAAATCTTCTAAACTCATACCATATTTCTTATTTAGCATATCATTCTCAAGCCAGAGTTTTCCGATTCTTTTCTCGCAATTTGATATCTCACTCTCAACAAAATTAGATATGCTCTTCGCTATCAGCCTACTCCTATCTATTCCAAATATCTCCGCGACACGGGCTATTTCATCACTCATTCTTTATTTACCTTCCCTCGTTATTTCCATTATCTTTTCCTTTAGCTCGTCCCAACATATTCCCTCCTCTCTATACTCTCTCTTTTCATCTTCATTAAAATGTATATGTGGACGGTCTTCATATAAATTATCCCAGCCAATTATCTCATCCTTATGACTATGCTTATTCTTATCATTTTCCGTTAACTTCGTGTACCATTTTAATTCTTCCCCTTTGATAATACCTTCTATGTGAACATAATATTTATCGCTCTGCGCCTTTACATAAAACATTGGTAATCCATCACTTCTAATGAAAACTCTTTTGTACACTACTTTAAACGTTTCCCACTCTTTCACCACTTTCAAGATGTCTTCCAATTCCCTCTCTATTCTTTCCAAGTGAATTATTTACACCTCGGTATTATACTTATTTCTCATCCACTCAACGGTTCTTCTAATCCCCTCTTCCGGCGTGACTTTTGGATCGTGTTTTAAATCTCTAACCGCCTTTGAAAAGTCCATCTGCTTCACCTTCGTTGTAAATGGTTCTGCTCCCTTGTAGGTGACTATCGAATCATCCTTTCCAACTGCTTCCAAAACCAAATCCGAATAATCCTTGATTTCCTTCTCCCATTCCGGTCTCCCACCAACGTTATATACCTCACCCGGAACGAAGTTATCCACAATATTGGCAAAGGTGCTGCATGTATCTTCCACATAATCGATTATCCGCTTATGCCCTTTATAAACTGTGTAGGGTCTGTTGAAAAGAGCATGATAGATAAACTTAGGAATGAACCCTCTGTAAGGCGTATAATGCTCGCCTGGCCCGTAACAGTTAACCGGTCTTACCCTGACAGTCTCTGTTCCGAACATCTTAGCGGAATTCATACACATTAACTCGCCTGCCCATTTCGTGATTGCGTAATCGTTCATCTGATATGTGTCTCTTATCTTGTTGTCAATCATCACATCTTC
>CAZOEM010000518.1:0-2652 GCA_964578735.1 uncultured Halobacteria archaeon
ACAAACTTTTTGGAGGGGAACATCAAAAATAAAAAAATCGAAAAGCTTTTATATATCTATGTCATATCTACGATAGTAGGGCAGTTTAAGTCATCGGCACTCGCGCTTAAATACAGGCCCTGTATTTAAGTACGGGGTATAGTGACTTCAAAACGTGAGGTTGAAACATGAATATTACAGATGTCTTCTTTAATAATGGGCAATGGAATTTGAGTGCTATTAGTACACTAACCAATATCATTCTCTTTGCGGTTCTGGTTGGTATAACTTTGTGGAATGTCCTTCAAGTTAAAAAACAAACTGATTTTATGAGAATGGAGCGAGATGTTAAAGAGATGGAATGTCTTGTTGGCAATATTACATTCTAAAAGAATGGATAAAAATATCTTTTTTAAATTGTCTCCAGAACGTAGAAATAGTAATGGTGAAGGAGTCAAAGAACATTTCAGGTTTTGGGATAAAATAGAACAATATATATACCTTGGACCACCTGAATTACGTTCGTCTCTAAACAATTACATAGAAAGTAAATCGGGTACAGATGAGAAATACGAAAAGGCAGAAGCCGATTTGATTAGAGAGATAGAAAATCGACATGCTGACCTTACAGATAAGATTGAGAGTTCCAGAGGAAAATAGAGATATAGCTGTGTGGATGCCCCAGAATTTATTTGGGGGTGGCGCCTGTGCCTCGTAGCCTAATCAGTCAGAGGGTTAAAATCCCTCCTGTGCTGTTTATCCGCAACCTTTCTTTCAAAAAGAAAGCTTGACCAAAGAAACTGGTCTTTGATAAAACTTTTTTAAAAAGTTTTCTGAAGAGCCTGAGGCGGTCTTTAGCCCGAAGCACAAGCGAACCAGTGGTGGGATATGCTAATCGACGACCCTCCTTCTCACGGGGGAAGTTCGATGCCTCTATGGGGACGGGCTTACCGTATGTAATCGCGGCCCCATAAACGGGAGATTCCCATAGAGGGCTAGCATGTCTGTTTAGGGTCGGGCTGAAGGCGAAAGGGTGGTTAGGTGACCGATATTCAATTAAGAATTACGAATTATGAATTACGAATCAATAGTCTAACTAATTCGTAATTGCCCATTCGTAATTCGTAATTGATTTAAGAGGTAAGGACGGTATAACCACCCGGATGGGAAAGCAGGAATGATGCGATGCGAGAAGTCGGACGGACTCATAGTAGCAATGATGTCGGTGCCTGTGAATGCTGGTAACAGTTGGGAGGATAAAACACCGACTGCGAAGCGTTTTTGGTCAAGCTTTTTCTAAAAGGTTGATGCGAAGGGATCCTGCTTTGGCGAAACCGGACAATAGGAGAGATAGATGCACAAATCAAGTAGGAAATCGGCGAAGGTATTTCATGAGAAAGACGCGACGCTGATGGCCGAAACGGTTTATGTATTGAAGCAATCTGTTGGAGGTTGGAGGGAAGAGATGGTTGATCTCACTCCTTGCAATGGGGCAACGCCATCAGAGAGCAGTATACGGGAAATCCGTACGTACGGTTCGATGAGGGGACGGAGGTCGTAAGACCTCCTCCTACTCTGCGTGGTCGTGACTGGTGATATTACCTTCCAGAAAAATAACGAGAGCCTCTGGAGAATGTACGAAGATGAAGATGGATTATATTTGGAGAATTTGAAGACTGGCAAGATATATAGATTCGTCTTGCATGAACTAAAGAAGGAATAAAGAAGGAATAAAGAAAACAATAGAAAAGGATAGAGTTTCCAAATTAAGAGGCTCTGCTCTTTCTTTATTTTTAAAATTTTCTCGTGGAAAGCTTTTTAAATATCGGATACATAATTTTAGTGGTGGCAGGAAAATGAAATATAAAGTATTAATTAGTGAGGGGGAAGATGGTTGGTATGTCGTTGAATGCCCATCCATACCAGGCTGTGTATCACAGGGGAAGAGTCTCGAAGAGGCGCTGGAAAATATAAAGGATGCAATTCAAGGCTGTTTAGACGTCCTGAATGAAAAGATTGAAATAAAAGGCGAAGAGAAGCTAATGGAAGTAGCTGTTTGATGGCGAAACTACCAAGAATATCTGGCATGAAAGCGGTTAAGACGTTTAATAAAGCGGGATGGTTCGTGGCAAGGCAAACCGGCCATACCATAATGGTAAAGCCCGGCTCCGAGGTTACACTTTCTGTTCCAAGACATAAAGAACTTGATAGGGGCACACTCAGAAAGCTCATAAAACTTGCTGGTTTAACTGTTGATGAATTTGTCGAGTTGTTATGAAGATAGGAGGTTTAAACGGGGATGCACCCGAATTTCATTCGGGTGTGGCCCTGTGCCTCGTAGCTTAGTCAGCAAGAGGGTTAAAATCCCTCCTGTGCTGTTTTCCCGTATCGGTGCAGAAGCCGATAGTGGCAGGGTGTCCCTCGTGAGGGGGAATCTGAAGAGCCTGAGGCGGTCTTTAGCCCGAAGCAAAAGCGAACCAGTGGTGGGATATGCTAAGTGACGATCCTCCGTCACTTTGGGGAAGTTCGATGCCTCTATGGGGACGGGCTTACCGTATGTAATCGCGGCCCCAAAAACGGGAGATTCCCATAGAGGGCTAGCATGTCTGCTTAGGGTTGGGATGAAGACGAAAGGGTGGTTAGGCGACCGAGGGAGGTCTCGTATCGTCCTCG
>CAZOEM010000519.1:0-2652 GCA_964578735.1 uncultured Halobacteria archaeon
CAGCCTCTGCTTGTGCGAGTGCTGCGGTTATCGGGAAGATTTCTGTCTTTGTTTCCTCGAATCTCTTTTCAAAATTCAATATCGTGATACCCAAAACCTCTGTTGTTTTCGGGTCCACTCTAATTAAAATATCGTCACCAATCTCTTTGGATATTGCCTCTCTTGGGTCTCCTATCGAAATGTCCAATACATCTCCTTCTTTGTCAAAGAACATCCTTAGTCTTTTTTCCATACTATTTCGCCACTCTTAATCCTATCGGTTATATATGATGTGCTAATAAAACAATCCTCATTTAATATCTTTATCGCCACACATATATACTTTCCTGCGTACATGTCTTTATAATATTTGTAGAACAACTCCACATTTGGAGCATATACACTCTGTTTGATTATTTCAGGACACATTAAAGTCGCTTTTATCCCATCCAATTTTCCTTTTAGCTCAGGATGTGTCTTCAAAATATGGTCCCATACCTCTCTAGACAGCTTTATTTCTCTACCAAAAATATCTCTTAGCTCCATAGTTTACTTTTTTCGTAACTACTCACTCCCCACCTATAAATTTATTGCGGATAAGACTTTATATTATCCGGCACAATGATTATAAAAAAAAAGTTCCGATTGGTGGATGGCCAATGCGATGAATATACCTACAGGTGATGAAATTCGTGCAGCCTATCAGCAAGGAGAAGAGGCGATTATTCAACTTGTTGAGCGGCTCATTCAGGAATTGCAGGCACAACAGGATCGTTTGAACAAAAACAGCAAGAATAGCAGCAAGCCCCCTTCCAGCGATGCTTTCAAAAAGCACCGCACCAAAAATCTACTTGACCGCTTAAAGGAATATGAGCAGGAAGTGTTAGCTTTTATGTACGACTTTAGAGTACCTTTTGACAACAATCAGGCTGAGCGAGATGTACGTATTCAGTTGGTTCTATGGGATTGACGCAGGGGTGAGTAGTTACGATTATTTACCTAAACCAGCTGAGCCATCTGTAATTACCAAGATTAAAGAAGATATAGACGCTTTAAAATCAGCAAAGTGGTGGGAAAAAAGTTTACCACTTATTTTATCTCTGGCAATTGTTGCAGCGTTTGTTATGGCAGTGATATTTATTGAAAAATAGCGATCTGCACTCCACCAAAATTTCCCTTCGGGGAACTTCAGATACACTCGAAACGTTAAGTGCAAGAAAGCAACCATGAAAGGGGGTTGAAATGAGTGCGCAGAGCAAAATTCATAATATCCTGTTGGTGAAAATCCAACATGACCTAAAACAAAAGAAGCATAGAATAAATCCATAAAAATTACTTTAGCGTGTAAATAGGGGTTTGGGGTGTTGAGAGTTGTTACTCATTCATTTCCCTTTCGTGCAATCCCATCTCTTCTATTTTTTTCTTATAGTATTGATTTGATAATTTATCTGTAAGAAATATCCTTAGTTTTTTCCATATCGCGTAGATGCTTGAAGTGCAAATAACCGATGGAATAAGAACAAATGCGAGCTCTTTAAACCCCTAAGTCTCACTTACTAAAATTATTTTATAAATAGCCGGGATTGCTAGTAATATTATAATTGCTGTTATAACGCTTGATATTAAATATGAACGCTTCTTCGCCAATTTTTCAGCATTATTTTTTATATTTTTCTTCTGTATTTTTTCTTTATCAGCTCTTTCATGAGATAGTGCCTCTATTTCACGTTTTAGTGCATTTACTTCCTGTTCTTGTTTTTCCAACCGTTCTTCTGCTTCTTTTGTTTTCTTATCTTTATCAACTCTTTCCTGAGATACTGTCAATATATTCTGTTTTAGTGCATTTACTTCCTGTTGTTGCGTTTCTATTTCGTGTTGTTGCTTTTCTAACCGTTCTTCTGTTTTTTTTCTTTTTTTATCTATAATTTGTGTTACTCCTTTTGCTTCTTTTGTTTTTGTCAATACGAACTCTTGTGTGATCTTATCAGCATCTTGTTCATCGAGATTACATAACACGTCTTCAATATACTCCTGCCAAAGAAGCGACGAAATGTCTTTTTCACTTATCACGTTTTTTTGTTTTAGCTCTTGAACAGAGTCATAAAATTTTTCCCATATTCTTACATTGATAAAAACGTCTTTATAGCATGTTGCAATTAATGTTTCCAAAGAGAGTTCCACATCCGGGTGTTTTAACCACAAAACACTTGTTAGGAATCTATCTAAAACAACTTCGCATATAGTTCCATTTTCTCTATGTCCCCTTTCTATGAAATTATATTCACTTAATTTTCCATCTGAAGTTAAAAACAATGCGTTTGCATCTTCTATTCTTCTTATATCGTGTTTACGGATTTCTTCAATTTTTTCTATAGCAGCAATATCATGATTCTGAGAAACTAATGGTTGTGAAGGTTTGTATTTTTCCATAGTGTCTCGAGCGTTATCCTCATGTGGAGTGTACTTTTGAACATCTATATCAGTCGGTTCTATTTCCACATCCAATTCAGATATTTTGTTTTCTATATTTCCTATGAATATTTCAATATCTTGTTTTGTCCAATTTAGTTTTTTCAGATTGGCACATATCGAATTCACCCTCATATCCGGTGGATACTCGCGCCGTTCTTTTCTACACTTATTAAGAACTCGTGTTGCCTCATCTACAGTGAA
>CAZOEM010000520.1:0-2639 GCA_964578735.1 uncultured Halobacteria archaeon
ATCCGCGTCCTAAATTAAATTTATAGGTAGAAGCTATACCCTATATACAACGATGAAATGGTAGAAGAAATCCTAAATAGGAAACGGGAGACCATAGGAAAGCTAAAAGAACGAAGAAGCATAAAAGACGCGATAGTAGCAGCTAAAGCATCAGGGAAACGACCGGTCATTACAGAAGTAAAGCGAAGAGGCTTAAAAACCAAAGGAAAGGACGTAGTAATAGAAGCTGTAGAAGCCGCGAGCCAGATGAAAAAAGGCGGTGCATGTGCACTATCCGTTCTGACGGACGAAGCTTTTTCCGGTAGTTTAGACGATTTAAGAACCGTAAAAGTTCATGTCGACCTGCCGGTATTAAGAAAGGACTTCATCTTCGATGCGTTTCAGGTCTACGAATCCTATGCTTGCGGTGCAAATGCGATATTACTAATAGCGCGAGTCTTAACTGTGGCAAGATTGAAGGAGCTGGCAAAGAAAGCATCCTCACTGGGTATAGAATCACTTATCGAGATAGATAGCGAATCGAAAGACAAGATTCTTGATGCCGACCTAACGGGCATTTCATCATCTGCGTTAATAGGCATAAACAATCGCGACTTAGATACGTTTGAAGTGACCCTGGCAACTTTTGAGACGATTGCACCGGAAGTTAAACAGAAGATGCCGGGCGATGTACCTTTAGTTGCTCTGAGTGGAATAAATAATATGGAAGACGCAACGCGGATGTTCGATGCGGGTGCTGATGCCTTACTTGTTGGCACATCCGTTATGAATGCTGCGGATATAGTGCAGAAAGTGAAAGAGTTGGTGGATAGCGAACAAACTAAAATCAATTATTGACACAGATTAACGCAGATTAACGCAGAAGAAATTAAATCCGTGTAAATCCGCGTCCTAAATTAAATTTATAGGTAGAAGTTATACTTTATATACAATGAAAAATTGCAAATTCATGTTAGCTCTTTTTATTGCACTTTGACTTTTGCACTTTCCATTTTGCATTGTCTGCATAAGAATCCACCGATTTTTAAGCAGATGCGATAGCAGCATCTACACCGATTATATACGCATAGGGTGCATAAGGCTTCACTTTCCTCACTTCCTGTAGTTCTAAGGTCTGGTAGTGGAAGACATCACAATGTTCTTTTAGCTTTGCTGTAACTTTCGCCTTTGTTATCTCTATTGCCATATCAAGTGACTTGCTCTTGCCCCCCTTCGCGGGGTAAAACGACTCGACAGCGTAGAAATGGATCATCCCGCCTTCCGGATGGAGCATGCACAGAGCTTCACGTAGGAAAGAATAAGCGCTTTTCGGGAGGTTCATGATTATCCGATTTGCCTTGTTCTCGAACTTCATGTATATCCCTCTTACGTCTCCCTCTATCGGTTCTATATTTCGCACGCCATTTTGTTCCATATTTTCATGGAGATACCGTATTGCATCGGGATTGATGTCAATTGCAGTAACGTGGCTTTGAGGTGTACGTTTAGCAATTTGTATAGCGAAGGAGCCGACACCTGCAAACATGTCTATTATCAGCTCGTTTTTGTTACGTTCTACTTGCATCGCCACTCTATTTCGTTCACCGGCGAGGCCGGGATTAAAATAGACCTTCTCCGGGTCGAGCTTGTATCGGCAGCCATTTTCCTTATGGATCGTTTCTGTCCTGTTCTCACCAGCGAGTATCTTCAATTTCCTATTTCTGTATATGCCTTCCACTGGTGAAATCCGTTTGGCAACCACGTTAATGTTTTTATGCAGGTTCAGTATCGTATGCGCTATGCGTTGCTCATTTGTCGCGGTTATTGAATCACCATCGCCTGTAAGCACCGCAATATCTCCTATTATCTCATAGGCAGGCCTAAATCCCAGGATGTCTTCTATGCTTCGTCTTGGTTCCGAAATCGCAAAATCGGCTGTTAACAGTTCAGTAACACCTATATCTCCACTTTCGGCCGCTTTTAGCGCACGTATAAGCGGTAAATAGAGATAATGCGAAATAGAAATAATCTTCGCGTCTGTTCTTAGCAGTTTGAGTTCCTTCAACGCGCACCTTACCTGTTCTCCTCTTCCCTTCTCCACCTTCACACAGTGCAAATTCTCTGTTCTCATGTACCTTTCGCTCGCTCAATACAAATAACTCGTTATAACTTTATAACATCTAACGCGCAAATAATTTTAAAATGGCAAGCTTGAAATACGTGAGGCACGGCATCAAGAGGGAGCATAGGATCATAGATGGCATTCTACCGCTATTAGAGCTCATCTCTGGCATGGAAGGGGTAGCGAAAGTCATACCTGCTATGATTTCACATTCGCAAGTACGGGGCACAGGAGAGCCGGAATTGCGTTTCCAACGGGAAACGCCTTCGGGATTCAAGCTATTAGCACATAGTAAAAGAAGCATTCAGGAGATATTTGTTGTTGTAGAGCAGTCAAAAAAGGATGAGGTCAAAGATAAACTTTGTACCATCTATAAGAAGCAAAATCGCCGCCTCTGTCCCGTCTAACAACTCTTTATAGTGCAAGGCTTCTCCAATTTCCTTCTCACTAATTTCTTCCATATCGTTCCTCCCCCTTATACTTAGGGAACACACGAATAATAATTTACCAGAACAGTATCATTTTCCAATGATTTTTA
>CAZOEM010000521.1:0-2634 GCA_964578735.1 uncultured Halobacteria archaeon
AGTTAATAACATAAAGGTATGTCCAAGTGTCCCACCTTTATTTGAAAGTCAACCACTAACCAGTAAATTAGAGATATGTTGAAGGAAACTACAATTGACTTGGGCATAAAGGGATGGGACGAATATTATAGCTATGGCATGGTAAATGCAAATGTGGTTTGCACTGTAATTTACGTACCTGACGATTATAAAACCATTCAAGATGCGGTAAATGCTACAAGTTCTGGCAATACCATAATCGTAAGAGATGGTGTTTATACTGAAAACATAGATGTGAACAAACGTTTAACGATTAGGTCTGAGAATGGACCCGCAAATTGTATTGTTCAAGCTGTAAACCCAGACGACCATGTCTTTGAGGTAACTGCTGATTATGTGGACATAAGTGGATTCACTGTGAAAGATGCGACTGGTAGTGGGACTTTCTTAAGCGAAAGGTGGACTTGCAGTCTCACTGCTGGTTGTCGGAAATATTATGTGGAAGTAAAAGTTAAAGCTGCGGGAATACGCCTTAAGGCGGATTACTGCAACATATCTAACAACAAATATACCTCAAATAACTGGGCTGGCATCCGCCTTTTCTCTTCCTCAAATAACAGGATCATCTCTAACACTGCCAACTCGAATGGCTATCATGGAATCCTCCTGCAGTCTTCTTCAAACAACATGCTGCTAAATAACACCATAAGCTCGAATAGTGGTGTTGGGATATTCCTTCACAATTCCTCAAACAATAACGAAATCCGTAAAAATACTGCTTTGGATGACCTAATTGGACTCTATCTCAACTTTTCTTCAAATAACAAGATCATTAATAACAGCGTCTACTCGAATAGGATGGAAGGCATCCGCTTGGAATCTTCGAGCAACAACATCTTAACCGACAATATTGCGAACTCAAACGACTACCATGGCATCATCTTGCTATCTTCGAGCAACTACAATGCAGTGAAAAATAACAACGTTAATTTTAACAACAACTATGGTATATATTTAGAATCTTCGAGCAAGAACAAAATCTATTTCAACAACTTCATAAATAACACTGATAGCGTCTATTCTTTTTGGTCAACAAATGTCTGGAACACCACATCGCCAATAGCATACACTTACAAAGGCAGCAAATACACTAACTACCTTGGCAACTACTGGAGTGATTATACAGGAAGCGATAGCGACGGAGATGGAATTGGCGACACTCCTTACAGCATAAACTCAGATAAGGACGATTATCCACTAATGCAACCTTTTGAGAATTACATTTGATTAAAAGAACCAAACTAATAAAATAGAAGGAAATTATATTTTATATGAATGAAAAGAATAGAATTCCACAACAGGGAAAGAGAAATAGTGGAAATAACGAAGATACTTGAGCGGGAGCCGTCTTTAATAACTTTCGTTTACGGACCCATAAACAGTGGTAAGACGGAATTACTAAGATATTTAGTGAATCAACTATCTGAAGAATATAGAATTTTTTACATTAACCTCAGGGCTAAGTTTCTATCGAGTTATGAAGATTTCATAGAAGCTTTATTTGAATTTGAATTGGAGGAGACGAGGCGGAAAGAAACACTAAAGGAGCTGGTTTCTTCAGCCACCAAAGTTGCAGGAATACCAATAACAGAGAAATTCCTTGATTATGTCTTCAAGGAAAAGAAACCCAAAAATGCCTTTGGATATATGATAAAGCTCTTTGAGGAAGTGAGAAATACAGGTAAGCAGCCAGTTTTGATTGTGGATGAATTACAGAAGATAGGAGACGTGAAAATACAGGGGAAGCTCATCTACGAACTCTTCAATTTCTTCATAGACCTGACAAAGGAGTTGCATTTATGCCACGTCTTTGCGGTTACTTCTGATTCGCTTTTTATAGAGCAGGTCTACAATGAAGCGATGTTGCAGGGTAGGCGGAGGTATATCTTTGTTGATGATTTCGACTATGAAACTGCGATGGAGTTTCTCGATAAGCACGGATTCCACGAAGAAGAAAAAGAGAAGGCGTGGAAGTATGTGGGTGGGAAGCCAGTTTATCTGGTTGAATTAGTTAATAGCGATAGAAGGGCGGAGAAAATGGAGGAACTGCTCACGCTAAGAACCGGGGAGTTGGAAACAATGCTTAAAATTGTCGCCGAGTTGGGAGATGAAATAAAGATCGGGGATGGAAGTTATCCCGTAAGCTATGAGATGCTGGTTGACGCTCTAAACAAATTTTCCGATATTGAGGAAATTGGGATTGGCGATTTGGATGAGGTTTCAAAGAGATACCTGGTAAAAAGGAATATTTTGTTTGTCGAACCGTTGAGAAAAAAGATAAGATCACAGTCGAGGTTGGATTTGCTCGCTATTCGGGAAATAATTAGCAAGACGGTGAAATAAGTGCTAAAAGTTTTATCAAAAGTTTTATCAAAAAAGCTTCGCTAAAAAACCTATTTCTTTGGAGCGTTTTTTTTTCCAAAGAAAGGTTGTTGGTAAAGCTTTTCTTTCTAAAAAATGGTGAGGATGAGCTTTTTTCAGTACAATCTGGTTCCGGTAAAGATGCTGGGGACAATAGCAAGAATGATTTCTTCTCTTTTGTGAATGCTAAAGATCGTGAATTAGCGAAACGAGCAAGAATAGAGCAGACGTCTT
>CAZOEM010000522.1:0-2627 GCA_964578735.1 uncultured Halobacteria archaeon
CTCAAATTACAAGCACCAAATCTCAAACAAATCATAATGACCAAAAACCAAAATTATAAATTAGAATTTGGTGCTTGGAATTTGTTTGTAATTTGATGCTTGGTGCTTGGAATTTTTACTGAGCTATACAAATACTGTGACTCAGATATAACATTATATATGCGTACCCATATTATTATCTTTAGAGAAGAAATGATAACAAGTAAGTGGAGGTTAACTTTTCTGATAGGGATATGCATATCCATGCTCTTTACTGTCGGTATCACATCAGCATATGTTATATATACAGAGGACTCAGCAGTTAGCGGTGTAGGGTCTGTAAGTGTAAATAAGGACTTTCAGACGTATCCTGATGACTTCAAGACGAATCGTGCGACAACGCTTGTGCAGCACGGCACCGGAAGCTATGATACGGAACAAAAGGAAATATACTGCATTTTCGAACTTAAATTATTTGGCTTTCCTTTATATGATGGCGGTTTTATATGGTTTTCCGACGACACTCAGCTTGAATATTCACCGATAAGTCTTGATGGCATCAATCTCAGCTCGAAGTGGTACGCTAGCCTTCATAATGAGAACCATCAGTTGAAGAGCACAGGAGGATGGATAGGGTCAGAATTAAGTGAACGCTATACGAACGCAGACCACATAGAGAAGGACACCTATAGTTTTGTAAATTATAAGAACTCCGTGTTGATAACAAGTTCCGAGGTGAATGGCACCACGCAGATAGCGGCAATCGTGAAGGACAAAGGTACAGGGGAGACTATAGCAGAGCTATCTGAATGCTACGTGGGTAACTTCACGCTGAACGAGAAGCTAAAAGTGAAGCGACCGAAACCTATAGCATTAGAACAACTATTAAAACTATTATTACAACTATTAGAGGGAGGGTCGATGCCATGCCCCTAAGGTAAGCCATTTTATAGGATAGACTCAGGGAATAGGTAAAAATTCTTATTTTTTAGCTAAGAGGCTCATCTGTTGATAGAATAAAATTTGTACACGCTTTTTAAGCCATTCCGGTATCAAATCAACTATCCGAACTATAAGACGCTTAGGAGTGATGGGGTAATATGAAATATGACTTATCTTGAATCCAGCCCCTTCAAGCGTGTTCGCTAAATATTTTATGGGTTTTAGGCTAACATGAAGGTATCCGAACTTAGATATATGCTCTCGTATATCTCTTCTTATAAATATAAAAATTTTCTGTAATTGTGGGAATTTCTCCATTAAACATTCAGGATTTGGCGTTAATACCACAGCAGTACCCCCTTTTTTAAAAACTCTATACCACTCTTCTATCGCCTTTTCATATTGATCATCATATAAATGTTCCACAAAATCTGCTGCTATTATTAAATCGAAGAAGTCCGATTTGAATGGAAGATGCGATATATCCCCTCAAATTATTTCCGAATTCTCACATACATTCAAGCGAGAAATCCTTCTTTTCGCGATTTTAGTAGCATTTTCAGAGAAATCAAAACGACTCTTAACTACGTTACTTCCTGTCTCAGTATATTTCAGATGGAGTTGATAATATTCATCCGTATAGTCCTTGTGGGATACCCGTCTCATTAAAATAATTGTATATAGCAATGGTATAAATACTTTATACTGCAAATAGTAAATTAGATGGGGAAAAGAGTACTATTTAAACGTAAATAGAAAGTGCCTTAAAACCAATCCGGTCAAGATCACTAACGTAGCTGCAACCCCCTGGCTCGTGAATATAGGTGCATCCATGCTTATGGTATGATAAAACATCACAGGCTCAAGTTTTATCTCAAAGAGCAGATGAACCTGCGAAACATTATCCATGTTCATCATCATCTCACATATTATATAAATGGAATTATTATACAGGGGCCAGAAGATAGGCGTGAAATAGGTGAATAAATCGTAACTACTCACCCCCCCTGACTATTTCTTGTAAAAGAAGGAAGGAGATAAGAGGATTACACAAAAATGCATCTTGAATTGCATTAAAGACGCTACGTCCATCCTCCTTTTTGACTGACCTGAGTAGTTACCAGATAGCGCTCTTATCCGAGCTAGCAGTTGATCTGAGCTGGGTTCTCGGATTTTCCCACGTTGTCCTGCAAGCTTACCACGCAAGCGTTACCCCCGGCGTGTTCCGCAGTAGGATTACCCCGAATGAATGGCGTAGCCGCAAGGGCAACCTGCGATGTAGCTTCTTGTCGAGATACCACAAGATTACACAGATTTTCACAAACCTTTTCTTAAAAAGAAAAAGTGTTCTGTTATTCTTGTGAAATCTCGTGGTTTTTTACATTAGCTATGCAAATTCTACCGCCGTATTTCACACATTCGCAACCATTTTATTCATCGAATTTTGGATTAATTTGACATTGTCAAATTAGTCTCCGTTCAAAACACGCCTACTTTCGCCTTTATCGCCACTATTTCGTGCTCTATACGTTCAAATCGCTCTTCCATATACGACTTCAAGTCCTCTCTCAAGCCTTTCATTTCATTTAATGTTTCATCCTGTTTCCCCAGCAACGAATCCTGCTTTTTCAGCCATGACTCTTGTTTTCCTAGTATCTGACCCGTGTCCTTCTTTATCGCCTTTTCCGTAGCGAGCATTTCCATGC
>CAZOEM010000523.1:0-2615 GCA_964578735.1 uncultured Halobacteria archaeon
TTTTAGCGTATAATTTGTCAATATTTTAGTATCAAGTCATATGGGGATACCTATACAACAAATGGCTGCCAATTTTGAATAAATATAAAGTTGCGTTCCAACCGCTGACAGATGTTGAATGGGTTCCTTATAAACCAAAAACCGAAATGCTGGCAATGTATGATATCTTTGGCGAAATCTTAATTCCAAAAATCTTTGTTGGAAGCACCATAATTCATCTGCCCACTGTCAAGACACATGGACACACCACAACCACTGGAGCGATGAAAGATGCCTTTGGAGGCTTAATTCCAAAATACAGACATCACGCGCATAAAAAAATACATGAAATCCTTGTTGATTTATTAGCGATTCAAAAAGAAATCCATAATGGGATATTTGCAGTGATGGATGGTTGTGTTTGTGGGAACGGAGCTGGTCCAAGAACGATGGAGCCGTTTATTGGAAATGTAATCTTAGCAAGTGAAGATCAGGTGGCGATAGACGCCGTAGCAGCGAAAATCATGGGTTTTGAACCACTGGAAATAGATTATATCAAAATAGCTCACGATCGAGGATTAGGGACGGGGGATGTAGAC
The DNA here is from genome assembly GCA_964578735.1 of uncultured Halobacteria archaeon. Lineage (GTDB taxonomy): Archaea > Halobacteriota > Syntropharchaeia > Alkanophagales > Methanospirareceae > Methanophaga. Next base: position 579 of record CAZOEM010000523.1, read on the forward strand.
CAAATTGAAATAGTTGGTATGGATAAAAAAGAGTTTGAAACGCTAAACTTCGGTTTCAGAGTTAAGAAAAGTCCGATAATTATGTGGGATCAGATTTTAAGGAAGAAAACCGAAAATAGCAAGTGGCTACATCATCTTTTGTTCTATTCCCCCATATTCAAAACCTTTATTTTTGCTTCTGAATTTTATCACGATTTGTTTTGGTATCCAATAATTGGAAAAAGAAAGATAAAAAAGTTTATGAAGACCGATTTGGGGGATTTATTCAAAAAATATCCTTATGGGGAGTTTCCAGAATATGAAGAGGTGAAAGAGTGGGACCCGTATTAAAACGAAAAAATGATTCAGAGTTTAGTATTTATATTTATTTTTGTAAGTCCACAGTATAAACTAATTATGGAAGACCAAACGATGATAAGACCCACGATTAAAATAGCACCCTCACGATTTCCGAACGAAATAAGTGAGATAGAAGTCCAAAGGGACCTTTCTAAATGCATAAACTGCGGTACATGCGCTAAATTATGCCCTTTTGGCGTTCATGAGCGTAAAACAGGCTATAATAGGGTTTCAAAACCGTTGAGTTACCTCTGTATAGGCACTTCATGTGAAGAAAAACCGTTTTATTGCGTTAATCACTGCCCACGAGGAGCGCTTTCTTTAGGTGTAAGTTCTGAATACCGTACTATAGGCGATTATCGCTGGACTCAGGACCTTATAATCGGAACATGGAAGCAGGCCGAGACGGGGATACCGCTTAAAGGGCAAAGATACGAAATAGGAAACTCAGGCGGTGGGTTCGACCGTATTGCATTCAATTTCCCTTCTCCTTTCTCCGCTCTCTCTTCTGATGATGCCGGCATAAGCACTGAGATAGACCTGAATAAGAGGGGAGGTAAGAAGGTCCGTATTATGTTGCCGTTCTATGGTGGCGGGATGTCTTTTGGCTCTATCAGTCTCTCAGTAATGCTAGCAAAAGCAAAAGCGGCAAGAGCTTGGAGCACATTTACATGCACGGGTGAGGGTGGTTACCCGGAAGCATTAAAGGAATACGATGATAACGTAATTACACAAGTTGCAACCGGGTTATTTGGTGTGACGGAAGATACCATTCAACGTGTGAAGATTGTGGAATTCAAGTATGCGCAGGGTGCAAAACCGGGTCTTGGCGGGCATTTGCTGGGAGATAAAGTAACACCCGCAGTTGCGCGTATGCGAGAAGCGGTAGAAGGTAACAGCCTATTCTCGCCATTTCCTTTTCATAGTGTATATTCGGTGGAAGACCATAAGAAACATCTGGATTGGATAAAAGAGCTAAATCCCAATGCTATTGTCTCTGTAAAGGTGTCCACGCCCACGGATGTAGATATGGTAGCAGTGGGCAGCTATTACGCAGGTGCAAATATTATCCATCTGGATGGCAGCTATGGCGGCACGGGCGCGGCACCCGATATAGCAAAGAAGAACATCGCGATGCCCATTGAGTATGCAATACCGAAGGTGCATGAGTTCCTTAAACAGGAGGGTATACGAGATAAGATGACGATTATTGCAAGTGGTGGTATAAGAACAGCTCATGATGCGCTAAAGGCGATTGCGCTGGGTGCAGATGGCGTTGTTATCGGCACTGCCGAACTCGTGGCGTTGGGTTGCACGCGGTGCAGCAATTGTGAATCTGGTAGGGGCTGTCCAAGGGGGATTGCAACGACCGACCCGGAACTTTCCAAGGCAGTTGATGTAGTATGGGGTGCACAACGTCTGATTAATCTGTATGCTGCGTGGCGAAGCGAGATTGTGGCGGTGCTTAAAAGGTTCGGGATGAAGAGTATAAAAGAGTTGGTTGGGCGGCATGATTGTTTGTGTTATTTGGATGAATATGTTCGATGAAAAAAAGAATCATGTACCTACTCATACCCAATTGTACTATAACTTTAAAGTTTCACTTGGTTTCTTTTTGATGAATAATCACATTTCCAAGAATATATCGGCTCTTTGGTAATTTACGTGGAACATATCGCCCTGATAATTCAAGCAAAT
>CAZOEM010000524.1:0-2615 GCA_964578735.1 uncultured Halobacteria archaeon
CATAATGAAGACCGTCATTTCCGTCATTTATCCAGTATTGAACATCTTTAGGATTGTCCCCACCTTCATAGACCACAACTAAGACAAGCCCGTAGACCCGGCCGTCAAAGCCGCCCACCGTTGCATTTATCTTAGTCGTAGTTGCTGTATTTACTGTTCCTGCCTTGACTAATTCTGTTACATTATACCACATCCAGTGTTTTCCACAACCACTACACCAGACATTCGAATTGTTATCCTTTTCGCCCTGAAGGTGTATTAGTCCAAGGCTATTACTATCGTAAACGCCGTTAAACGTGACGTTTACCCAGCCTTCGTGAGTTTCCGTGCCGCCCCATATACCAGAATATAAACGAGCCCATTTTACTGTGCCATTAGGCACCTCAAAATTGCCTGTAAGTGTTGTTGTCCCGTTCCAGGGCTCATAGCCAATGAAGACACCACCATTTACTGTGCCAGTCGTTCCTGTTTCCACGGGCCATCCCGCGAAGTTGTAATCTGCTAAAGCGGGCGTGCATAAAAACAAGCACGCAAAGACAACTAACGTACCAAGAGTTTTCACACCTATTTTTTTCATTTTCTTATCCTTCTTGTAATATTTTACTTTATTTTATTTTATTTTATTAGGGTTATATAAACTTTTCCATTTTATGGACCTTAGGGACAGGTTAAATCAGGCGTGGTTGTAGATGTTGAAGATGCCCCGGGGAAGGGACAGGACAGCCAATCAGACGTATTAGAAGTCGTATTAGATGCGTTTGCAGATGTTGGTTTCGCTCGTTTTATCACTTGTGAAACATAGAACTGGCCGATATAATCCTCTGAAATATAGACCTTACTTGTTCTCACACCTATGTGTATAGAGCCATTGAAAGAAGAGTCGAAGTCCATTGATGACTTGGTCGCAATTGTATCATCATTCATGTAGGCGGCATCAGTTATCTTCTTGTGTATAGCAGTGCCTGCGTCTTTGTTCTTAGTGCAAATGTCTTGCATCCATTTAGATGTGTAGATTGAGGAGAAGCCATCAGTGAAGCTAAAGTAAGTGGGCATGTATTCTGCATGCGAGCTCTTCTCAAGGCCACGTGAGTCGAAAATCTCATCCGAGGAATAGATTCCGCTACCATGCTCTATGACTTGCATTTGACCTTCCGAGAACTCCTCATCTACCATCGCATATCCCACACCACTCACGCTTTCCGGCCGACTTATTAATTTGTCGTATACCTTTAGCTTGTCGTTCTCCGTTTTAACTATTAAGATGTGGATCGTCTCATCACCGGCTTTTACTGTTACTTTTTCCTTGTTCTCTGCCATTATTAGTTCGGCTGTCTTTTCATTCGTAGAAACAGTGATGACCATGCCGTCATCGGATTTGGTGATGGTTGCATTCTCCACCCACTTAATATCAAGATCGTCCACGAGGAATCGGATGAGTTTACCGCTATCGTTTCCGGGAACATTATCCCAGTTAAAGAGATATTTAAGCTCTTTTTTCTCTGCCCATGATATGTTGAACAGACCGATGTAATCTTCTGAAGTCTTTGCATCCTTTGATTCTGTACCTATGTGCGTGACCCCAAAGAAGGAAGAGGTAAATGCCATAGCTATGCTAGACGCATCCACTTCGCTTCTCGTATCATCCTCTATACGGGATGCACTACTTATTTTCTTGTGTAGGGCAACGCCAGTCACTTTGTTCTTGATGCAGAGGTCCTGCATCCATTTAGAAGAGAAGGTAGTGGAGAAGCCATTAGCGAAGTTAAAGGAAGTGGGCATGTATTTGGCTTCTGTGGTCTTCTCAAGGCTAATGGTCTTGTTCTTTGTCTGTAAGTTTAAGACCTCATCAGAGGCATAGAGCCCACTACCATGTTCTGTAATGTCTAAACTTGTCCCGACGACTTCACCCACCGCTGTAATAGCAGAAGCACTTACAGGTGGCAGCTCGGTACACGAAAGTGTGACGACATTCTTAAGGCTATATGGTCTTTGCTCTGTTGATAGCTCTTTGCTTACCATTACAAAACCTTCTCCGCTTACACTTCCTCTTTCTGTAAAGGTGAGTTCTCTCGATTCCGGAACTTTAACTGTTATGGTTATTTCTCCGGTTGTGCCTGCCGAGAGAGTTCCTATTGTCCACTTGTTATTTGTGCCTGCATCCGGAGCAGGAATGGCAGAGATGAATGTTACGCCTTCCGGATAGTTTTCTGTTATCGTGACATTTGTTAGATTTGACCCAACTGCATAGGAGTAATTTATCGTGTAATTCACTGTTCCACCAGGTGAGACGCTAGTCGGTGAGCTTGACTTTGTGATTGTAGGCATCCCGATGCATGACACCTCATTCTCCAGACAGTTGTTATCTTCATCTAATTCATCTACGACATCGTCATTATCTGCGCATACCCTTATTGTGTCTGATTCGCCCGTACATAGAATAACAGTATCGAATGTATCTGTGTATGACTCGCGAGGCGTCAAATTCACTGGCACCTGCTTTTCTTCTATCTCTTCCCCGTCAATGAATAGCGAGGTGTTATGACCTGCTGGTGCTGTCGCAGTGCCGACGTTGCGAATGGCATAACTAGCGGTGTAATAGCTCTCATTTATCCAGT
>CAZOEM010000525.1:0-2613 GCA_964578735.1 uncultured Halobacteria archaeon
CATTACCATCTAGGATATTAATATCGCTGGGAAAGTTATGCAGCTAAACAAATACCTTATTTTTATTCCCATTTCATTCCTTCTTATTTGTGAATAACTTTGTATTATTTAAACAGCATCCCAAGTTATCCATTCATCATCTTTTATATCTTTCTTCGCCTCTCTTCCGATAACAATATCAATAAACTTCGGTTTTATCCCGTATCCCGGTCTTTTAATAATTAACATATCTCTCATAATTTTTGTCCCCTTCGGAATATCAACTTTAGCATGAATACTCCTTCTTGCCTTTACATACATCTCTTCGCTCTCTAATTCTGACTTTTCCTTTATTCCACTTCCTTTCGCTTTTTCAACTTCTCTTATACATCTCACCATCTCTTTCAATTTATCAGGCTCAATCGCAAAAGAATGGTCAGGACCAGGTAGAGTTCTATCCAATGTAAAATGTTTTTCTATTACACAAGCGCCCATTGCAACTGCTGCTATTGGAATATGAATCCCTAGGGTATGGTCAGAAAATCCAACAGGAACATTAAAAGCAGCTTTCATCGTCTCTATTGCTTTCAAATTGACAATTTCAACGGGTGCTGGATATAACGAATTGCAATGCAACAGTAAAATATCCCCATTTCCAACTGATTTTATCGCATTTATCGCATCTTCTATCTCACCTAAATTAGCCATACCTGTTGATATTATCATTGGTTTCCCTTTCTCTGCTGCGTATTTTATAAGTTCTAAGTCCACAATCTCAACAGAAGCAATCTTAAACGCTGGAACGTATTTATCTAAAAGGTCAACAGCTTCGAAATCAAAGGCAGAAGCTAAAAAATCTATATTTTTCTCGTTGCAACATCCTGCAAGCTCTTTTATCCATTCTCTTGGTGTTTCTATACTTTTGATTAGTTCATAGGTGTCTTTTCCTTTTAAATAACTAAATTCCGGAGTATATTTTGAATAGAGATTCTGTGCTTGGAATATTTGAAATTTAACTGCGTCTGCACCCGCTTCATGAGCTGCATCTATTAATTTTTTTGCCTGTCCCAAGCTGCCGTTATGATTTGAGCCTGCTTCCGCTATTATGAAGCAGGTCTTTCCTTCTCCAATCAACTTATTTCTAACTTTCATTTTTTTACTGTATATAACGTATAACTTCCTTCTATTTACGACACTGATTTACACTGATTTACGCGGACTTCTAAAATTTAAGTTTGACATTGTTGATTTTTATCATCTGTCTTAATCTGCGTTAATCTGTGTCTATAATCTATTTTTTCTTGTCTATTTAACTCCTTTTTCACTTTTACTTGAATCTCTTCATATACCTCCGTTCCACGAACTTCTTCAATCTGTATGCAAGGACTTTTATCACCATTCCTCTGAAATACATCACTGCTTTATTACTACCGAGCGAAATAAAAGCTCTTGGGTTCTGTATCGTATTCTTTGGTCTGTATCTCCGCAATTTTTCCTCTTTCATTCCATATAAAGAATAATATTTCTTTGGTAAAGCTTTCTTTTTGAAAGAAAGGTTTTTTATCGTTTTTATTATATTCTCCGCAGCTACTTCTCCTTGTCGTTCTGCCTCTTCCGCATTCTGACCAGCACGAACACCTTCACTTTCGAATGATACCGTATCACCAACTGCAAATACGTCCTTCATACCTTCCACACGAAGATATGGGTCCGCTTTTAGCCATCCTTTCACCTTTGGTACTTCGAGTTTCTTTAAGAGGCTGTTTGGTTTTATCCCCACCGTCCAAATGATAATATCATAAGGGAATCTCTTCCCGTTTTTGAATGTTATTTCGTGCTCGCTTACTTCTTGCACCGCCGTTTCCGTCAATATCTCAACACCACTATTCAAAAGAAATTTTGCCACATAGTTTGATACGTTCTCGGTAGAGAAAGATGGCAATACCCGTGGCATCATCTCCACAATAGATATTTTCGCTGATGCTTCCTTGTTCCTGAGGTAATCAATCAGTTCGCCGACAACTTCTACGCCTGTTAACCCGGCACCTATAACGGCAATGCGGATTTCCTTCGCGGAGAAATTGAGTTTATCAAGTGCATTTTTCGTCTCTACCGCACCTTTTAACGTATTGACAGAGCATGATAGCTCTTCTGCACCAGGGATACCAAAAAATGTCTGCTCTGCACCGATAGAAATCACAAGAAAATCATATGGTATTTCTCTCCCCCCGTTTCCCGTCTTCACCTTTTTCGCTTTAAAATCAATGTTTACAACCGTATCATTTATGAATTCTGCACCTATTTTTGCTGTGAATTTATTTAAATCACCGGATATTCCCTCTGATGTAACTTTTCCACTCAGTATCTCCGGATGTGCTGCCTGATATTCAAGTCTCGCTCTGCGGTCAATCATAGTAATACTAAAATCTTTCGAGCGTTTCCGCAGCTCGCTTAGCTCACTTGCGGCACTCACACCTCCAAATCCCCCACCCAACACAACAATTTTCATCTTATCTTTTTCGTTTTTTCCACCCCCCCTTATTATTTCCTCTTTTTCAGTATAGACCAGGGGTGGTGAAAATTAGGTGCTCCCCCCTTTAAATTGGGTTAATTAATTGACAGGATGAAGAACAA
>CAZOEM010000526.1:0-2612 GCA_964578735.1 uncultured Halobacteria archaeon
CAGGAGGGATTTTAACCCTCTTGCTGATTAGGCTACGAGGCACAGGCCACCCCCGGAATAAATTCCGGGGCATCCTTCATGTTAAAATTCAATCCTTTCTTTCCTTGTTGTCTCTCGGCGTAAAACCCCGCTTTCATCGTATTCCTTCTCAATTACTATTCTCTCCAGTGCTTTTGCTCTTTCTACTATTTCGTCAGCTATTGTTTTAGCAATAGCCCTTCTTTCCTCTTCCCTTTTGACAATTGTGTAGTCTTCATCATCATAATTAGTCATTTCTATACCTCCTTGTATGACACTATTCTTTTACCAACTTCACGCCATCTCCTCTCTTTTGATTTCTTTCCCGCTTCATCATATTCTATCTCTTCCATGTACCTTTCAACTTGCATTTCCATGCCCCTCTTAATTTGCATATATGTCTCGTTTTCAATTTCTCGCTCGGAAATAAAGCCAGCAAAGCCTGCAAAATCGCCTCTTATCACATCTTTCCCTATTGATGCTTCTATGGGTCTTTCCGTTAGAAAATCTGATTTAGAAACACCCCGTTTCAAACCTTTGTAATTCCCGAATGTGAAACAACTAGATGGAAGTCCTTCTCTCTCTGAGAGGTCTGTTTTTATTGCCTTTTTCGTCTCTTTCATTAATTCCTTCTCATTCCATAGCTTTGCTTCTAATAATATTTCTTGCCACTCATATGTGTCAAGATGGATTTCAAAATATTTCAGAGAATTTAAGAAATCTTTATCCACATCGAGAAAATCGGATGCTTTCAGAAACTCTATCCCCACAACTTGATCATCACTAATATCAAACAAAATGTTCTGAATATCAACAGTATAATCCACTTTATAACTTTTTATTTTCAAGTAAAGCGTATCATATTTATAATCGTAACTCCGGATATATTGCAAGGTAGCCATTTTGGTGGTCATATATATCGACCCCTCCGTGCGGGAAAAACAGTAACTGCTATAATTTTGTCCTTTTCCATATCTATCGGTATAACCTTGTCAAGGTTGTTTTTGTAATCAAAAACCAATTTATGTCTTCTTTCTCCTAGTTCTGGTTGTAAGATTGCTTTTTTAAGTTTTTCAGGTGTCTGTAAGTTCTGATACACTGCATCACTTCCAATTTCCCTTTCTGAACTTGCATCTCTTTTTAAATGATCTGTGAGAGTGATATCTTTTGGAGACTTACCCGTAAGTATTTTCCGAACCTCTTCCGTTGTATTGTCTATATCAATTTTATCATCCTTCATCGACTTCCACCTCTACTTATATGTTTCTCAACTTTATATAAGTTACTATACCCCATACTTAAGTACGAGGCCGGTACTTAAGCATAACCATCGACAACTTAAACTATACTATTATTATTGTATGTCATAGGTATATAAAAGCTGTTCAATTTTTTTTTTTTTGATACGCCCCTCAAAAAAGTTTGTTATAAAGCGATGTGTACCAGGTTTAGATGTGGGAACCTATCCCATAATAGCTTACTACTTCTACCCTTTAGTTGCTTCGCAATGCAGCTAACGGAATACTTCGGCGGGTATTTTATTTAGCTATACAAATGCGAAAAAAAGGAAGTAAGAAGAAAATAAAAAGTTGGATTTGTCTAGCACCCGAGCAAATCCAACTTATTCCTCTGCTTTATCATCAGAAGTTTCTTCTTTTTGTTTTGTGCTTGTACCGGGCCGATGTCCGAACGCTTCAAGCATCTCTATCGGGAATGGAATGACGACCGTAGTAGCTTTTTCCTCTGTTGCCTCTTTTATCGTTTGCAAAGTTCGAATGAACATTCCGCCTTTTTCTTTTTGTAGGACGTTTGCAGCTTCTGCAACCTTCTTCGCCGCCTGGAACTCAGCATCGGCGGAAATAACACGTGCTCTTCTGTTCCGCTCTGCCTCTGCCTGTGCAGCCATAGCACGCTGCATCTCTTTTGGCAGCTCTACATCCTTTATCTCTACTGAGGATACCTTTACCCCCCACGGGTCTGTCGCTTCGTCTATAATAATCTGCAAGCGTTTGTTTATCTTGTCTCGTTCAGAGAGCAATTCATCCAGTTCCACCTGTCCTATCACACCTCTTATTGTGGTCAGCGCGATTTGAGCGGTTGCATATTCGTATCGCTCCACTTCGGTCACCGCCTTCTCCGGGTCTAGCACGCGGTAATAGACGACTGCATTCACTCTCGCAGTGACGTTATCCCTGGTTATAACCTCTTGCGGCGTGACGTCGAAAACCGCTACTCGTAAGTCGATCTTTACCATACTTTCGAATATCGGTATGACTAAGAACAGCCCGGGTCCTCTTGCACCGACTAAGCGTCCGAGCCTAAAGATTACACCACGCTCATATTCCTTCACTACCTTTATCGAAGACGCCAGAATGATCAATGCCATAAATACTATTCCTGCTATTATCCATACAGAATCCATTTTTTTACCCCCTATATATAAAAGAATCACGGGATATATTTATTTTATTTTATGGGTAACGGCCAAATATTTTGTGAGTTGGAATTGAGCCTTTCGCAACAAGTTCAATAACCTATACACTTAGACAGAGATGAAACGAATAATCATCAAAGGCGCCCGGGAACATAATCTG
>CAZOEM010000527.1:0-2603 GCA_964578735.1 uncultured Halobacteria archaeon
GCAGCTCATGCACTGAATAGAGGATAAGGTGTATCTCAGCAATATCAAAAGGAGCATCCTTTATGCTCTGAGTAATTATAATTGCCTTTGTATTAGACCTGGCATGAGCAAATCCAAGCTCATAAAATACATTTGGGTTTCTGCCGGTAATGTCAACAATAATATACTTTGCTTTTCTTATATTCTTACAAATCCGGTCGCACCAGATTGAAAGGTGTGTATATGTATCATCAGCCCGCTCGCACCGGAACACTTTTCCCTCTATCCCTGCCACTGCCTGCTTTATCGTATCATAAATCGAATTAGAATCTTCAAAAGGCATCATTACGAATACATAATTATTATCAGGAATTACGGTGTGGGGGCATTCGCCACCAATCTTTGAACAAAACACTTTTACGCTCCTTTTTATAAATGATTCAATTTATACACATAAAAGATTTTCTCTTAAACTGTTCCTCCTCTACGGCTCTATAATATATCCTATGCGCTTTCAACCACCGGTTTGTAGATATGTTCTCCTCTACAAATCGGGCATACAATTTCAATTTCCCTTCTACGTCCATATCCTATAGAGCTCCAAGAAAGCATAATATCAAACTAAAATCAATTATTGACACAGATTAACACAGATTAACGCAGAAGAAATTAAATCCGTGTAAATCCGTGTAAATCTGCGTCCTAAATTGAATTTATAGGTAAGAGTTATACTTTATATACAACAAGAATCAACGCACAAACTCCCGGATCACTTCTTTTAGCTCTTCATCTGTAGTATATGCCCTACACACAACACCCGCTTTACCGCGTATATAGGCCGAAATCTGATCTTCATAATCGCTTTTATAGACACATAACACGGGAATACCCAGATTAACAGCATCTGCTATTTCCGCACCGACACCAAGACTCGGGTTCGTTATCTCTGCTATTACCATGTCTGCATCATTAAGCCAGCCATAATCACGATCGTGAATCGCCTTTTCTGTCAGTCGCGACTCACTATCCATAAATCGTTCGCTCGTTTGATGTCTGCTTATCACCACCAGCCCCAGCTCTTCTATTATATCCGGTATTCTCCTCAGCTCTTCCTGTGCGACTCGTCCAAATCCACCGCGCATCGAGCACGAGAAGAAGACCTTCTTTGATCTTTTCATTTTATATGATATGTTACATAACTTATATGTTATATCATAGTGGAAAAAGTAGAAGTTCTGTCACCAGTAGGGGGTCGTAAATCACTCAAGCCGGCAGTAGAAAACGGAGCAGATGCAGTCTATTTCGGCGTTGGTAGCTTCAATGCGAGACAGCGTGCAGAGAGTTTCAGTGTAAAACAGCTCCGTGATGCCGTAGCATACGCACATGATAATGGTGTACGCGTATACGGGGCATTTAATATCCTTATAAAAAACAGTGAACTGCGTGAGTTCTTCCATACAATCTCCGATGCATATGCAAGTGGCATAGACGGAATAATAATCCAGCACATCTCTTTTGCACGTATACTTAAAGAGACGTTCCCAGATTTGAGAATCCACATGTCAACGCAGGCAGGGATAACAAACACTTACTTCTCTGATTTACTTTCCGGTGCCGATAGGGTCACGATTCCAAGGGAGTTCTCTCTTGCAGAGCTAAAAGATTTTGTCGACAAGATAGGGCTAGAGACAGATGTATTTGTTCATGGTGCTTTATGCTTCAGTTACAGCGGCCAGTGTCTCTTCTCTAGTTTATTAGGTGGCAGAAGCGGAAACCGCGGTGTATGCGCACAGCCGTGCCGAAAGAGATACAACAACAGCTACCTGTTGAGCACAAAGGAGTTATGCCTCGCCGGCAGGATTCCGGATATAATAGCGGCTGGAGTGACCGCATTAAAGATCGAGGGGCGGCTCAGAAGTCCGCAGTATACTGCACTTGCAACGCGGGTCTACCGCCTTTCGGTGGATTCGTATTATGCCGGGAATTTCCGGCTACCGGAACAGGAATTGAAGGAGTTGGCACTTGTTTTCAATCGCGAATTTACCGAGGGCTACATGTTCGGTGCTTCTGACATCATAGCCGATGACAGTCCGAAGAACCGTGGTCTCTTTCTGGGTCTGATTGAAGAGGACAACATGATCACACTGCGTGAAGACCTCGCGGTTAGTGACGGGATAAGCATCTGGACCAAAAATGGGATTGATGGCGCGGTTATAAAGCGACTGGAAAAAGACGGCGGTTCGATCACTTCAGCAGGTACGGGCGAAAGAATAAAACTGTTCATTCGTGCAGATACGGGTAATAGAATCTACAAGACCTCGTCGCGGAAAAAGACTCAGTATGCACCTGTAAAGCAAAAACGCGAAATAGTTATACCGGCAAGATCAAAGCAGCGGCTACAAATACCTAAAATCGAGAAGACAGAATCAGACGGCATGGAGGTCTTAGCAAAGGTATATACTAAAGAGGACGCAATAGGCGCATTAAGAGCAGGTGCGGACTATGTCTTTTACTCGGTCTTCGCACACGATTTTCAAGATGCCGATGCGTTACCTTATATCCCTCGGATTCTGTCGGACTCCAATGCAAAGTACGCTATAAATATGGTAAAGGATTCCGAGGCG
>CAZOEM010000528.1:0-2603 GCA_964578735.1 uncultured Halobacteria archaeon
ATCCGGGTTAGAAGAGAAGAAAGCACCTTGTTCGTGGTATCTGAAGCGGCTTTCGATCTTTGACGGGTTTAACCCGGAGGAGGAAGTGGGCAAGGAAATTGGTGCGTGATGCCGAATCGTTTTGTTAAAGGATGCTTGCTTCAGTAGCTAACAAAAAGACGGATAATATATATCTATGGACTATGGGATTATTTAAGAATAATTACACTATGTTTACAGCCAAATCCCAGAAGAATGGCTGGATAAATCGTTAGAAGTGTTAGATGACAAGGTAGCATCGCTCTACGCCAAATTCGATGCTTTTCTAAATGAATTTGCCATCGATGGGACGGGTATCCCTTGTGATTCACTCGTGGAGAGGGATGTAGCAATGAAAAAGCGGCTCGTCAAGGAAACAGAGGACATCACGAGTTCACTAAAGTGCTACTATCGGAAGAATAAGGAAAAGGGCATGAAATTATATTCCTGCGCACACGACATCCTCGCATATTTTAGTAGCAAGAAATGGTGTGAGTTGTTCGTGTGCATCTCGAAGTAACGAGCCAAAGCTTTATTGTGAAAATGCGTTTTCACCCTCATCAATAGCTAGAGTTTTGCTCAGCCTTTCTCTTTTTTGGATGGTCTCCAAAAATTGTAAAGCTATTTAAAGTATAAAATTAGTAAAATTAATGGAAATAGTGGAAATAGTGGGTGATTCTATGGAAGATAGGGAAAAACGTAGGAAGGAAGAATTAAGGGAGTTAGCAAATAAAGGCTGGGGTGCACTGTCATGGATAAAACTCTCAGAACCATTAGAGAAGAGATTAGAAAGAATAGAGAAGGAAATATCCCACTGATAACCTTGGTGGTGGATACAAATATCCTTGCGGATTATGGATGGAAAAGAGATGTTAATGTACGATACTTATTCAATACGCTTGCCATAGATTATGACGCTCTTTTGATTATCGCATCAAAGGTTTCTAAAACGGATAAAAGAGCTATTGGAGCATGAATGATAAAAACTTTTTCTTCGAATCGAAAAAACCGAAAATCTTTTATATATACCGCCCACTTTCTCTTTCTGGTGTGTAAAATAAATCGAATATCTCCATAAATCCTCTTTCATGTTCGATCAGTTCCTGTGCTTTATCTTTATTCATAGGGGTATCCCCTCCTTTTTTGCATTCAAGATAACAGGTAGTCGCCTCATTTTAAACGGATTCTCGTCAAATGGGAGAATAGAAATTACCGTATCGTATTTCAAGTCCAATTGCCAGATAGCATCGGAAAAAATTTTTCTTTCTCGGCAACTGGGTCTTCTATGCCATCTAAAAGGGCGATAATATCAATATCAGACCCTTCTGTCGAATCTCCCCTTGCATACGAGCCAAATAGGAGAATCCCTTTTAGCGGTTTTCCATAAATCTCTTTAAGGCACTTTTTTACATCTTCTAAAATAGGCTTTATTTCTTCCCGTTTTTTCCCCCGTCATTCCACTAACTCCTTTATTTAGTAACTGTAAATCGAAACAAAAGATAAAGTTAATCATGGTGCTATTTAGCTTAGTCGCTACCGAAAAATAAATTAGCTAACTTTATCATGTAAGCCGTCTTATATAGTAATATGAGCACTAACAAACAGTATACATGTGGCTAAAAGCCCTCTCAGGAGCAGATGAAGTTCAAGCAAGACGTTTTGCAGGTGCAATAGCACTTGAAATTGGTTGGGGTGGAATTACAAAAGTGAAAGAACTAACGGGAATGTCCCATTCAACCATCAGTAAAGGGATAAAAGAACTCAAAACCTCAGAGAAACTTGAACTTCCAAAAAGACTTCGAGCACATGGCGGAGGAAGAAAAAAGGTAGAAGAAAAAGATCCTAGAATCATTATTGGTCTTGAAAAAATCATGGACGAAAATACTTCAGGTGACCCAATGAGTCTCCTAAAGTGGACAAATAAATCAACTTATAACATCGCAGATGAACTGAGAAGGCTAGAACATAAAATCGATCCAGATACAATAGGCCGTATTTTGAAAGAAAACGATTACTCACTTCAGGCAAATAAGAAAAATATCGAAGGTTCTTCAGTACCAGGAAGAGACGCTCAGTTTAGATATATAAATGAACAAGCCAAAGAATTCATAAATCATGTGTATCCAGTAATATCTGTTGATGCAAAAAAGAAAGAAAACGTAGGGGAATTCAAAAACCCAGGAAGAACTTGGACAAAAAAAGGGCAGGCTAAAGACGTCAATGTCTATGATTTTCCTTCACTTGGAAATGGAAAGGCGACACTATATGGGATTTATGATATAAATAGAAATGAAGGAATGGTAAATGTTGGAATGAGTTATGATACTTCCGAATTTGCCGTTGAAAGCATCCGGCAATGGTGGCTTATGTTTGGAAGAATTAATTATCCAAATGCAAAAAAGTTAATGATATGTGCAGATGGTGGTGGGAGTAATGGAAGTCGCAATAAAGGCTGGAAATTGCACCTACAGGAATTAGTGAACCAAACTGAAATAGCGATAACAGTTTGCCATTATCCTCCTGGGACAAGTATACTCAGCACCGCCAAAAATTGCGTTTTTTACTGGCAGAGTCATAGTATTTAT
>CAZOEM010000529.1:0-2598 GCA_964578735.1 uncultured Halobacteria archaeon
GATGGTGACGGCAGGTGAAGAGCCGCAATATCTCGTTGAACTCTGATCGCTTCATGGATAGAACAAAAAACCGAATGTGAGGATGAGAATAAGCGATTAGCGATTGGGTCTGAGAAAGGATTTGGTAAAACTATTATTCCGGAGGCAAGTTCAGGTGCCCATACCTTTATATAGTCGGATAGAGTAATGTTGAATGGGGGCGCTAAACAAGGAAGGATATGGAAGCTTTAAAATTTAATGTGAAGATTGGAGAAGAGGGCAAAATTGAATTACCGGAATTAAGGGAATTTACGGGAAGAAGAGCAGAAATAGTAATACTTCCGCCAAAGGAAGAAGACATTGAAGACCTACTTATGGCTTCGGAAAGCAGTTTAGATTTTTGGGACAATCCAATAGATGACGAGGTATGGAATGAGATATAAGTTAAAGCAAAGAGAGATGGTTTTAATTCCCATTCCATACAGTGATTTAAAGTCTAAGAAGAGACGCCCTGTAATCATAATCTCTAACAATCTTTACAATCAAAAGACGGAAGATATAGTAGTCGTAGCAGTTACTTCCAATATAGAAACTAAAGAGTATACCCTTTTAATCACTCAGAAAGACATGGAAGAAGGAAATTTACCCAGAGACAGTATGATAAGGGTAGATAAAATCTATTCTTTGAGCCAGTTAATTGTAGTGAAGAGGTTAGGTAAGATTAAAGAAGCGACTTTTGAGGGCATTATAGCTCTTTTAAACAGACTGATGGCTTCGTCGGAATAAGCACAAAGCGACTCATGTAACCAAAAAATGTTTAACCGGAAAATATATAAAATCTCAGTTCAAAGGCTAGAAGTGCATCCTAAGAAAGAGGATAAAGATGATAGCTAAAATCGCTTTGATGCCAGGAGCTATTTGGGATGTAACGATGATGATCGTAAGCTCCATAACACTTTGTATCGCGGTTGGTGCGAATCAAACGAGGACGTCAAATAGCTCAAATTTGAGGAATAAGAATGGTGAAAAAGAAATGGAGAACATGGGAAGAGACGGGGAAAACTTTTTTGGTTCATACTGCTATCAAAGAGGATGGGTATAGTGTCACATTCAAAGCGGAAGAGGAAAAGGGAACGGTAATGGTATCGCATATATTTATTACGAATGATGGTGCAATTACACACTATGACATGAAATACAGGAGAGCGGGATAGAGAAAATGAAGGCGAGAGTGTTGGAAATTAAGAAGAAGATGGAAAAGGGGGAGTACAAAATAGCAAGAAGAGAATGTATGGATTATGCGAAAGAAATCTTAGATAATGTAGTATCAAAGAAGATGAGCGTATATGATGCGGATGAAATGTTCACAGAGGCTTTTGTTCTCCTTGATTTAGAAAAGCTTGGCGAAGAAGTTTTGACTGTATTCCATAAGGGGATGTTGCTTCACGACCGTGGTAAACCCTGGGGAGCTATAATAGCTGAGATTAAGGGAGAAATAGGTGGGTAGTGATGAGTCCGCACAAAAAGAATGATAACGTGGTTTCATTTAGCTATACCAATACTAGAAACGCCTGATTGTATATGGGATTGAAGATGAAAATTTGAGGCACAAGAAGAGTCAATAGGGGTTTTTGATATGTAGGAAAGACGAAATATTTGTATAGTTACTCTGAGGGTATATTTATGTCTCTTTACACTTATCTATATTATGCCGGGAGGCTAAGAAGGATGATGAAAAGAGGCGTGAAGGATTTGAGTGTAATTGTGATTTTGCTGATTATCAGCCAGGTTTTTGGTGGCGTAGTCTCGGCTGTTGATGTGTTGGAAGATTCTATTGGACGCGTCGCCTACGCGCCCGGGTCTCATGGTAATGACAACGTCATACCAGATGAAGAATATAGTGATTCCGTACTTGCGATGTTCACAGCAGGTACAAGTGCTGAAGCCGGATATACATTTGTTACTATGTGGCCGGAATTGCCTCAGCCCTGGTACTTTAATGGTCCTGAAGGCATAGCAGTAGATAGCAGCGGCAATGTCTTTGTCGCTGACCTATATAATCGCCGAATCCAGAAGTTTGACTCTAACGGTAACTTTATTACCAAATGGGGTAGTCCCGGAGGGAATAGTTCCGGTACAGAAGATGGTAAGTTTTGTGCTCCTCAAGGCATAGCAGTAGATAGCAGTGGTTATGTTTATGTCGTTGATACATGTGATAACAGAATCCAGAAGTTTGACTCTAACGGTAACTTCATTACCAAATGGGGTAGTTCCGGTACAGGAGATGGTGAGTTTCATTGGCCGGTAGGCTTAATATTCACAACCCCTGCGGGCATAGCAGTAGATAGCAGTGGTTGTGTTTATGTCGCTGATACTTGGAATAGCAGAATCCAGAAGTTTGACTCTAACGGTAACTTCATTACCAAATGGAGTAGTTCCGGTACGGGCGATGGTGAGTTTTGTAGCCCTCAGTATATAGCAGGAGATAGCAGTGGCAATGTTTATGTCACTGACGTATATAATCACCGAATCCAGAAGTTTGACTCTAACGGTAACTTCATTATCAAATGGGGTAGTGAAGGTACCGGTGATGGCGAGTTTTATTATCCCCACGGCGTA
>CAZOEM010000530.1:0-2589 GCA_964578735.1 uncultured Halobacteria archaeon
TAAATAAGATAACTCTAAACAGTGGTGATCTTGGAAATTATGGAGAAAAATCAAGGATTACCTAAGTTTATTAGGGAACTCACGAATAATAATTTACCAGAGCGGTATCTAACATTTTTCAAGAATTTTTAGGACACAGATTAACGCAGATTAACACGGATTTAAAGTAAAATGGTGTATTGATTTTTTGATTTTGATTCTATGAACCCGTAAAAACTTAGTACTCAAGACAGTAGCGTCTGTCTAAATCTGTAAAATCTGTGTCTATATGATAATTAAATGGTTAAGTTTGATATAGAAGTGGGACACTTCTGTGTGTGACGGGAGTGTCTAAAATGGGGAAAGAAGTATTAATTTGAGAAAGGTTGGAGTAACCGTAATATAGCCCGCTGCCTGGTTTAGTTTGGAATAAGAGTAGGACAGTTAAACAGGTCTATAACCTCAACACCCACTGCTATGCTGTTC
The DNA here is from genome assembly GCA_964578735.1 of uncultured Halobacteria archaeon. Lineage (GTDB taxonomy): Archaea > Halobacteriota > Syntropharchaeia > Alkanophagales > Methanospirareceae > Methanophaga. The sequence continues at coordinate 466 of CAZOEM010000530.1, forward strand.
ATAAAGGTATATCGGTCGCTCCACTTTACCGCAAGCGGCCGATATACTATGACTAATTGGCTTATGAGGTTACATGATATTAAAATCAAATTTTGTAATAAAAAATGTTATATCTACTCGAGCATATTTAATATCATAGTGATGTGTCTGAGTGTCCCACCTTCATTTCAAACTCAACCCAACGAAGTTGTCTTTCCCCTCGTCAAATACCTAAATTATATTGTTTTCCCTAAGGAGAAGTTTTTTAACTACGAGGGGAAAAACCTTCCGGAAGTTACCGACAGGGACATCGACGACTATCTCGGTAACTGGTATATCCAAAAAGTCTGGGGCGGTGGCAAGAGTGAAGTCCGCCCTATACTAAATGAAAAAATCAGTAGTGCGATTTCAAAAGAAGATTTGAGTTTAAGTCGTAGCACAGTGTTGAACGATTTCCAGACTTCTTTGTACTACCTTTTAGAACATAAGGACATGAAACTGACAGCAGCAAATAGCTTCATCAGTAGGAAGCATCTCTTCGCGTCTTTTTGTCCATCTTTTATGTTCACCACTAGATTCTAGTATTCACTCTTTATAGATTTTTCGGTGATGGTTAATATGATCCTATTATTCTCTTGAATCTTTTTTAATATAACCTTTGAAGTATCCATAGAGATACAATTACAAAACCAGTAGCTACACATTTGTAGTCGAACGAACGCGAAAAAAGGCATAGGATGGTATATTAATGCAGCGATTATGTATTACGTGCAAAGGATCACGGCTGTTATGTGGAAGAAAGACATGCCCCTTACTCGCCGGATTGAAGAAAAGAACAGAGTTTGCGAAACTGGCAGATACAAAGGAGTTCTTCGGCCCTTCTACTTCCGTCTTCGTCGGCTGGAAAGGCTATCCTGTAGTGGGTGTGGGTCCGATGACCATATTAGAATCCAAGGAGTACGATGCCGAACTCGGTAGACTGGAAGACCCGAGCGAGTGGTTCGCCCACGGCCTTGGCATGGAAGAGATCGTAGAACTGAAAAGTTCATCGTTACGAGCAAAACGAGGCGAAAGGGTGACCTCGCGGACCAACTTTGTTGCGGACATGGCAGAACTAGCGTTAGCTAAGCAGCCAGTAGATGTCGAACTCACATTTAAGAGCAAACCGTCCTTTAACCTCTCCTTCTCCGATGTAACGCGACCGACAGGCGCCAGTGTGACCGTGGAAAAGATGAACGTCACAGGGAATCCGAAGATACCGAAACAAGTAGAAAGCATCGTTTCCGACGAACGCCGAGCAGTGGAATCCGCTAAAGGGCTGTATGACCTTGGATTGGACGTTTATAAAGTCGCAGAGATACTATCCGCGGGTACGCTGGGATTGCAGAGAGATAAAAAAATGGTCCCAACTCGATGGAGCATTACAGCAACAGATGACCTCATCTTCAAGAAGCTGGCAACGCAGCTAAAGGAATATCCGGTCATAGACTCCTATTATGTTTATGAATCATCATACATGGACAACCACTTTCAGATACTACTGATGCCGACATTATTAGAATATGAGAACTTCGAGGCGTGGTTTCCGGGCTCTGTTTGGAACGATACGTCTTTTCCGCGACCGGTGGTAGTAGAAGATTACGAGGGTTTTAAAGGTCGGAAACAGTACGCCGAGGAGGGCGGCGGATATTATGCAGCTAGATTAGCTGTTGCGGAAGCGCTGCATAAGATGAGGCGACAGGCTGGCGTCATAGTATTCCGCGAAATCCACCCCAGCTATTTCATTCCGCTGGGCGTTTGGGTAGTTAGAGAGACAGTTCGAGCTGCGTTTGGTAATCGCAATGAGAAGTTCGAGACCAAAACGGAAGCGCTAAAATATATTGATTCGCTATTGCAAGCAAAAACCGGGCTGAAGTTAGCAATACGCGACTTTGAGGTGCAAAGTGTGATATTGCGGCAGAAGAAGCTTACGGATTATTAGGCATCAATTGGAAAAAAATGGAGTATTTGTATAGCTAATCTTAAAAACCACGAGATTCCACAAGATTTACACAACACTTTTTCTTTTTTACAAAAAGAAAACCTGTGCTAAAGAAAAACAATTTTGTTCTTTTGGTAATGCTTTTCTTTAAAAGAAAAGGTTTC